>CAMTNN010000054.1 GCA_947073895.1 uncultured cyanobacterium | reverse complement strand
AGTCTTTCCATGGCTTCGGATAAAATTTTTTGAGCGCACTCTAATGTTATTTGTAATGGTGTTTCCGTATGAAACTCGCAATAATCAATAGCAACTGATATCAGCCCGCTGCTGTTACAAACCAAATCGCCTATCTCTATAATTTCATTGTGGTTATCCATAATATTCCCTTTTTTTTTGTTAAGTTTGCTTGACTAATATTAAGTCTGCACAATTGCGTAAACTTTGTCAATAGGGTAGAATAATTGTTATTATGACAAGTAGACACGACGAAATACATACTCGGATTGGTATTAAAATAATGCTTGTGAGAAGAAAGAGAAAATTATCACAAGAAGAATTGGCTGACCTTGCTAATCTCAGTAAAACTGCACTCGGTGCAATTGAGAGAGGAACAAGCGTCCCGACAATTAATACCTTAAATAGAATAGCAAAGGCTTTGGAAATGGATATAACAGAGTTAGTTGATGTTTCCAAGGTTGATTTATAAGAAAAATAGTCGACGATTTTAGACTTTTTTCAAGTCTATTATAAATTTTTGTTAAAAGGAGTCATTTATGAAAATTGCGGTAATATCTGATATACATGGTAATTTGACAGCACTTGATGCAGTATTGGAAGATATCGAGACACAGGAATGTGAAAAAGTTTTTGTACTTGGTGATTATGCCATGGCAGGGCCTCGACCTTCTGAAACTGTTAACTGGTTTATGAAAAAACTGGGTGACAAGAATTTTACAATGATTCAAGGTAATACTGATTTGATGATTGCCGATTTTAGTGATGAGTTATATGAAAATCTAAAAACAAAAGCCCCAATTATGGCAGAGGCTTTGAAGGATGATGCTAAAACTCTTAATATAATTCAAAAAGATTTTTTGAAAAATCTTCCAATACAACAACAGGTTGAAGAAGATGGTGTGAAATTTCTTCTTGTTCACGGTTCTCCTCGAAAAAACAATGAAGATATTTTACCGGAAACTCCATTGGCGGAAGTAGAAAAAATGCTTGAAAATGTTGAAGCAAATGTTGTACTTTGTGGTCATACACATTTACCGTGCGGTTTTCAAACTTCTAAAAAACAGACAGTTGTGAATGTTGGAAGTATTGGTCGCCCATTCACAACTGAGCCTAAGTCATGTTATTTAAAAATAACTGTTGAAAACGGACAGTGTTTATTTGAACACAGATTTGTCAATTATGATAAAGAAACTGCATCAAATGTTTTGAGGCAAAGAACTTTTAAAGGTGCAGACAAGCTTGCTGATATGTTATTAAACCCAACCGTAAGGCACTTTTAATTTAATTGTAAATAAATGTAACAATATTAACGCGATATAGCAATTCTATATCGCGTTAATACTTTATATATATGTAAACATTAAGTAAACACGACACATAACACACACAACCTTTCATACAACCTACACACTAACCTTCTACACATGAGGAATTAACGAAAAAGATTCCAAAACCCTTTCTTTTAGATAGGGTTTTTCTTTTGTTTTCAACTTTTGGGCGGAGCACAAAAGTTGAAACTACTGGTTTTAAGTAGAAGGCTACAGGTGCTCCTTTGGAACTGATTTCATGTTGGTTCACGTGGGTTGGAGGGAGTTTGTAAAATCTCTCTTAATATAGTATAATTAAGTGGCAAAAAATAAAATTTACGCGTTTTATTAAGAATATTAATATAAGTATTATAGAAAAAGAGGTTTTTAAACAAATGAAAAAAACAATTATTTGTACATTCCTAATTGCAGCCGGTGTGTTTGCTCTTATGAATAATGCTTCTGTTCAGGCAGAACCTTATACCGGTCCTCAGAATCCTGCAGTTGTGAGACTTGGTTATGATAAATCAATGAGTGAAAAGACTATTAAAGCAGCGGTTATTGATAGTTATTTCAGACAAGTATGCAAGAATGGCAAGATTGTAAGATGGAACAAAGATTCAATGCCTTTGAATGTTTATATTGAAGACTCAAATGATGTTCCTGAATATTATAGAGAAGTGGTTATGAATGCTTATCAGGCATGGCAGAGAGCAAGTGAAGGTCTTGTAAGATTTAATTTTGTTGAGACTCCTGCTGAAGCTGATATGAAATGTTATTTCAAAGTTAATGATAACAAGGATTCAATTGGTGTTCATGCATTCACTGTAAACGGAAACTTAATCAAGGATTCTGTTATTATTTTCAATAAAGTTGATAATAAAGGACACAGTCACGATTCCAAGCAGTTGTTCTCATCTGCTTTGCAGGAAATCGGCCATTCTCTTGGTTTAACAGGAAACAGTCCGAGTATTTATGATGTTATGTATACAATTGGAACAAAATTTAATACTGAGATTACAACACGTGATTTGAAAACATTAGCGTTATTGTATTCAGTAGTTCCTGATATTACAAATGCACCTATTTCAGATGAAAGAAAGGCTCAATTGCTTACAACTTCAGAAGTTTTAGCAACTTTGAATGTACCGGTTGACGATAATACAAATTTAAATGAATATACTCCGAATGATATTGCTTCACATTTAGCTTTAGCGGAACAATACAGAAAAAGAGCAGAATATACAAAAGCTGCTAAAGAATATCAGATTGTAGCTCAATCAAAGACTGATAGAAGAAGCAAATCAGAAGTTTATTATGAAATCGCTGTAATGTATTTGGATGCAGAAGAATTTGATAATGCAAAAAGCTGTGCAGAAATTGCTTGGGCAACTGATGAAAACGACCAGACAATTATTCTTCCACCATTGATTAACTACTATACAAAACGTACAACTACTGCGGTTGATCAACTTGAAGATATCTTAAGACAAAATCCATATAACAAACATGCATATAAACTTTTATGTCAAATATATAGAGACAGACATCAGGAAAATCTTTTGAGATCAACCATCAGAAGATACGGAAAAACAGCCGGTGTTGTAGAATATTAATAATAGTTATAAATACTTAAGCAAAAAGAGCGGTTTGAACCGCTCTTTTTGTCTAATGAAACTCTTTTTGTAATCTCGTATATTTAGAGAGTAACCGAAAGGAGTTTTTTAATGAAAACAGATTTGATTCTTAGAGAACCGGAATTATATTTCGATAGTATACATAATGAATTAAACAATTTTTTGCGTGATACAGTTTTGCATCCTGCTTTTTCTCATCAGTTATCTATGAAAAAAGTTTCAACCTGGCGTCCTGCAGTTGAGATTAAACAAACAGAAAAAGATTATAAAGTAAAAGTTCAGCTTCCGGGCGTAAAGCTTGATGATATTGACGTAGAATTGGATAACGATTTTATGACAATTACTGCGGAGATAGAAGAAGAGAGAGAAGAAAAGGAAGAAAAAGAAAAGAATTTGAAGTATCACACTTGCGAATTCAGATATGGTAAATATAAACGTACAATTTCTTTCGATCAGCCAATTAGAACAGAAGAAGCTGTTGCTGATTACAAGAATGGAGTTCTTTCAATAACTTTACCGAAGCAACATGTTGAAGAGGCTAAGCCTAAAAAACTTCAAATAAAAGAGAAGTAGCCGTTGTGACTTACAGCTAATTACTATAGGGAGATATTTAGTTGTTGATGTATCTCTTGAGTCACAGATGGTAAAAGGGTGGTTTATCCACCCTTTTTTATGTTATAATGACAATGTAGTCTATAAAAGGAGAACACAATGACTTTAAGAAACGAAAGAGTTAGAAAAGAACTTATGCGCGATATTTCAGAGATTTTGAGACGTGAAATCCGCGGATTGGAAGGTGTTGTATCCGTTGTTGATGTTGAAGTTTCTCATGATAATTCTTATGCTAAAGTTATTTACAGTGTTTTGGGTTCTCCTGAGCAAGTTGAAAAAACAAAAGAAGTTATTGAAAAAAATACAGGCAGAGTCCGTTACGAAGTTGGTAAACGTATTCGTCTTCGAGTTACTCCTGAGCTTAAATTTGTTTATAGTGACGGATTGGAGCAGGGTTCACGCGTTCTTGATTTGATTGAAAAGATTTCAAGAGGCGAAATTAAGTAATGTTTGGATTCTTGAATGTCTATAAACCGAAAGGCAAAACATCACATGATGTTGTTGCTGTTTTGAGACGTGTTACAAAGGTTAAACAGATTGGTCATACAGGTACGTTAGACCCTTTTGCGGAAGGTGTTTTACCTGTTTGTATTGGTAAGGCGACTCGTTTGATTGAGTATCTAAAAGATGATAAAGCTTATGTAGCAACAGTTCAGCTGGGTCAATCAACAGAGACTTATGATATAGAAGGTGAGATTGCAAAAACTTCTGATAAGAAAGTTGAGTTATCACAAATAGAGCCTGCTTTAGACAGTTTCAGAGGTGAAATTGAGCAGCTTCCGCCAATTTATTCTGCGATAAAAGTAAATGGGAAAAAACTTTATGAGTATGCTCGTAAGGGTGAAGAAGTTGAGATTAAACCTAGAAAAGTGACTATAAATGAGTTAAGGGTAGTTGATTTTGATTATGAAAATCAGCAGCTGGAGCTTTATATAGATTGTTCAAAGGGAACTTATATTCGCTCAATAGCGAATGATTTGGGAGAAATGCTTGGAGTTTATGGGCATTTAATAAAACTTGTAAGAGTTAAGGCCGGTAATTTTAAACTGGAGAATGCTATTAAACTTGATGATTTAGAAACAAAAGAACAAGTTCAACAAAATCTCATTTACCCATTGGAGTATTTGGATTATCCAAAATATGAGTTATCGGAGGCTGAAAAAGAAAAAGTTTCAAATGGAGTTAGTTTATCCCTCAATTGTGAAGATGGCTTAATACTTTTGACATGTGGTGAAAACCTTGCTGCTGTTGCCGAAATATCCGAAAATAAGGCTGTTATGCGAAAAGTGTTTCTCTAAATTCGCTTAGTTGTTGCTCTTCTCCGATTAATATGTTATAATAAACGCGTGTTTATTTGGAAAAGGAGAATTCTCAATGGTTGAAAAGTATTCAGATAGCGAATTTGAGGCTCTTTTAGGGAAGTATGATTACAACTTTAAAAAAGGCGATATCGTTAAAGGCGTTGTGTGCGCTTATGAATCTGACGGTGCAATTGTAGACATTGGTTCAAAATGTACAGCATTTGTTCCGTCTTATGAACTATCTTCTGACAGAAAAGCGAAAGCGGAAGATGTTTTGGAAAAGGGTACTGAGTATGAATTTTTGATTACACAGGATTGTGATGAAAACGGAAAGTTCAATCTTTCTTATAAAAAAGTTCATCTTGCTCATACTTGGGCTGAACTACAAAAAATTAAAGAAGCTGATGAAACAATCTCTGTTGTTATTACTCAAACTGTTAAAGGCGGTTTGATTGTTGATGTTTCAGGTGTTCAAGGCTTTATTCCTCAAGGTCAGCTTTGTGCTAGAGAAACTATTTGTAACGCTGGTGATAAGATTGATGTTAAGATTTTATCTTTGGATAAAGCTCAAAATAACTTGATTTTATCAAACAGAAAAGTTTACGAAACAAATATGGCAGAAACTCGTAAAAATGTATTTGCTCAAATTGAAGTTGGTCAAATTGTTAAGGGTGAAGTTGTCAGAATTACAGATTTTGGTGCTTTTGTAGAAGTTCTTCCGGGTGTTGAAGCTCTGCTTCCGCAATCAGAACTTGCTGAATATCAAAATAAAACAGGTGCTATTTTGAAAGCAGGAGATAAGATTAACACCGCTATTATTAAATTCAACCCTAAAGACAAACGTATTTCTTTAGGATTGCCTGTTGAATCCTAGTTGTTCAAGCACAGCAAGTACGGATTCCGGAGCGAGGCCTACAATATTTTCAAAACTTCCCTCATACTTATCTAAAAAGTTTGGGGGAAGTTCTTGTATGCCGTAACTTCCTGCTTTATCAAGCGGGTTAAATGTATCTATGTAATAATGTATTTGTTCATCAGTTAATTCTTGAAAACGCACGTAGCTTGTCGTAGAAAGAAGCGCAGCACGATTTGTATGCGTGTTAATCCCGCAAATAGAAGTAACAACACTGTGAGTCTGTCCGGAAAGCTCACGAAGCATTTTGAAAGCTTCTTCTTTTGAATGCGGTTTACCAAGGATTTTGTTATGTAAAACTACTACTGTGTCTGCTCCGATAATGATTTTATTTTTATCAACCCTTCTTACTACGTCAAGACATTTCTGTGTCGCAAGGTCTTCAATTAAATCGTAAGAAAACACATCAGTTTCAAGTTTTTCATCATAATTTGACGGAATAACTTCAAACTCCAGATTCAAATCTGTCATAATTTGTTTTCTTCTTGGTGAGTTTGAAGCTAGTACTATCTTAATATCCATTTGTAATAAATTCCCTGTTTCTGAATTCTGCCCCTAGTGATTTTGCAATTTTTTCGCAGTTTTCTACATTAATTTCGCGTTCATCAAATCCTGTGACAATGCTTGCAACGGTTTTAATTCCCGCATCATTGCAGGCTTTAATAAAGCTTTTAACTTCTTCAAAAGCATTTTCAATTTTAGGATTGCAAATTTCGTTATATTGTTCTGAATTATCAGAGTTTAGACTGATAGATGCCTCGTCTAATAAATCTTTGAACTCTTCTGCAACATTTGTTTTATAAATTGCATTCGCGTGTCCGTTTGTGTTTACTCTGATTTTAATTTCAGGATGATTTTTTCTTAAATATTGGGCAAACTCTTTCATCATATCTTTTTTTAAGAACGGTTCGCCATAGCCGCAGAACACAACTTGTTTAGGTGTTGGTGAGTAATTTTTAAACTGCTCAATAATATCATCTAATGTAAATTTATCATCGTGCCACATCTGAGCTCCGCAAACATCATCTTTTTGCTCGCGCAAACAAAATACACAAGAATTTGTGCAGGCATTTGTTAGATTAACATAAACTGTTTCCGGTGATTTTTCGTTATTTATTGAATAGACTAGTGTATACATTCCCTTAACTCCTTTATTAATAATGTAACATAAAAACTTTACAAAAAAACATGTTCTGTTTAGAATAAAATTACTCACTATCCTCAAGTGATTGGTAGTAATAAAGAGGTCATTGGCTTTATTGCTTCCGTAAATGAAAGGAAAGAAAAATGGCAAATATTAAGTCAGCAAAAAAAAGAGTTCTTATTGCAGAAGCTAACAGACAAAGAAACGTAGCTTTCAAAACTTCTATCAAAACTGCAGTGAAAAAAGCATTAGCTTTAGCTGAAGGTGAAGATAAAGAAGCTTTGAACGCATCAATCTCAAAAGTTTACCAACTTTGTGATAAAGCTGTTTCAAAAGGTATTTTGCACAAAAATACAGCTGCAAGAAAGAAATCAAGACTTGTTTTAGCTATTAAAAAACTAGCAAAATAGTTTTTAATTAAAAAAAATAAAGGCGGTTGGTAAAACCAACCGCCTTTATTTTTAACTATTTAATAATTTCTGGTATAGGTAATTTGAATTCAGCTTCGCTGCCTAATGCTAAATAAGCTTTTATTGCAACAAGCAAATTAACAATAAAAATTACTCCGCCAATAATCGTACCTACAACAGGAATAAATCCGGTAACAATTCCAAATACAAGTATAACAAGTTCAAAGTTAAACATTTGTTTTACAACTTCTCTTGTTTTGCCTTGTAATGCATTTCCACCTGCAAACAATGCAATAGCTGCCGCGAATATGCCAAGGATAATTGTTCCTAATGTTCCAAGTACACCAATAGTTTTTTCGTTCATAAAATCTTCCCTTCCTTTATATTACATATACTATTGTACATTTTTTTTGTAATAATTCAAGTCAAAATTATTTTTTTAGTAATAATCCAATACCGGCTTTAAAATAGTTTTTAAACTCAATAAAACTTCTAAGTCCTAATAGGGTTTTTAGTATAAATTTTGGTCTTAAATAAAACCTTTTTACAGCCTGTTTATGCAGTTCAAAAATTCGTTCTTTTGAAAGTTCATGTGAGCGTACGGTTGGCACGTAGTATGCTTCATTAAAATCAAGATTATCTGTTATTAGTTTATTCATCATTGCGTAAGCAAAAAATCTTGTTCCGGGAAGCGGAGCTGCTGTGTAGAAGCTTATAAAATTACTGTCAAGTTCTATTGCAAAACGGATAGTCTCTTCAACAGTTTTTTCGGTTTCCCAAGGAAGCCCGATTACAAAATAGTTATAAATCTTGATTTTATTTTTTTTGAGTACTTTTACTGTGTTACGAATTTCATCAAGGGTAATTTTTTTGCCGATATTATCTAAAACTTCTTGAGAGCCGCTCTCCACTCCAATACTTACAAGACGACAGCCGGATTTATACATATAAGAAGCCATCTCATCATCCATTGTATTTGCTCT
>CAMTNN010000053.1 GCA_947073895.1 uncultured cyanobacterium | reverse complement strand
CTTATTAATATCTCTAATATTTTTGGATTAACAGAGTATATTGGTCTCTTCTCTTCAGAATATCGCTTACAAAACGTATAGAAACGTTTCATATAAGTCTCATCTTCTACGTCAAGATAAAAGTTTGTATAAATAGCAATAGCCTTACCCTCGTAAGTTATATATTTGAAATAATCTGTTTCACTAACAATTTTTACAAATGATGGAGCAAAATCTCCTTTTTGATTCTTCCAATCAATATAATCTATGACATGACTAACTATTGTATTATCGAAAATATAAGCACTGAGATATTTTTTCATTGCAGCTTGTCTTTCTTTAATATCAACAGTAACATCTATCGCCGTCAGATAATTAATTAGCATCTGTAATTGTTGATTAGTATAACCGCTTGATTCTTCTTCTGGAAAGGTTAATGCTTTTTCTAAATCTTCTTTTGCTCCTAAATTATCATTTTTTATATCTCTTATATTAGCTCTTAATTCGTAGCCGATTCTTAGATTCGGATTAATTGCTACAGCTGTATTTGCATCAGACAAAGACTCATCATATTTTTCAATATTACGATATACAAATCCTCTCATAATGTATAGATAGTAGTTATGTTTGTCCAACTCAATTGCTTTCGAAATTTCTTCAATAACTTTTTCACTCTGTTCCCTTGTTTCATTTTTAAAGTGGTAATAATAAATTGCAGTGTAATATTGTATAACTGAAATTCGCTCTGAGTGGTTTTTCTTCATTTCATCTATATAAGACAAAGCTTTTTCTTCAGAATCATAATCCATTGCTCTACAAAAATCTATATCAAGATTTTCACCATAAAAAGCATCGCATTTTCGTTTTTCACCAGACATTTGTTGACTTAAAGGAACTTGAAGATAGAAGTAATTAATATAACTATCTATTTCTTCTTTTGTCATAACTTTATCTAATATATCTTGTTTTTGTCTAATAATATTCAAATCATCCACGACAGCCAATGTTTCTGCAAAACGATAATCAATAATAAGTTTTAGATAGTAAGGGAAATTGTCTGATGTCATATTAGATGCTATTACTACATCTTCCAGAGCCTTATCTTTTTGCCCCAGCATTAAATAAGCTGCACCGCGAATAATATATACATCAGGCCCTTTAATAGACTGCATATATTCAGATAAACAATCTATAGCATTTTGATAATTTTTATTTTTGAATGAGGTATACGCAACAAGCGGCGGGTGATTCTTATCACTATATTTAATAAAATAGTCATACTTTTCAACAATCAAATTATATACATTTTCATCAGTTGCAAAATTTGCAAAACTAGCTTCTGGATGCTGCATTTGTTCAGATACGGAATTTTTTTGTGCATTTGCACTATAATTTGTTAGACAAAAAATGCAAACAAGCAAAACAAGTATACTCAAAAACTCTTTTTTCATAAATGCTCCTTATATTATTCTACAACAGATTCCACTAATACTAATCCCATTCAAAAGGTTTTCGCTGATTGGTTATCCCAAGAGGTAAACCAAGCTTTGCCGAATTAAGCATACCAGGCATATAAAATAAGGGTTTCTTAACTTCTCTGTTTAATCTGCTAGGTATAACATAACCACACAACAATATTGGGGGTATTATAATAGTTACACCGCCATATAATGAAAATACACTCCACTCTATTACATCAGCACTAGACAATAAAAACTCTCTATCTGAATAATTTTGATATCTTTGTACACTTTTCATTACAGAAATTTTTTTATCATCGGGTATATTGTTTGAATTTAACACCACTGCAAAAATATCTTTATTTATTGAATTATTATCTATACATTCCAGTGCTTTTTTACAGTTTTGTTCTGACTTAAGCCAGTCTAATGCAGAACTTGATAAATCTTGTCTTTTTAATCCGATTTTTTGAAAACTTGATTTTAATTCAGGCACATTAGAGTTAGAAATATCGTTGACAAGCATTCTTATATCCATAGAAGTAATATAGTAATTATTACTAACAGCACTCTTAAATTCTCTCGGAAGCCAATTTCCATCATCCCAATTTACAGAGTTCAAGCATATATCAATATAAGGATATGAGTTTTCTTCCATTATGCTTAAGGCATAAATTATCTTGTCTAAAGAATTACTATGTTTGTATGTTTTACACAAAACATTCACCAAATACTTTTTTTGATTTTCAACTGAAAGCTTTGTTTTTTCTATTGTTTTTCTAGCCATTACAGCATTTTCCCAAAATCTTTTAATATTATATAATTTGCAGTCTTTTGACATATCAAAATATCCCATTTTGATAAAAAAATCTAAATCATCAGCTCTAAAAGAACCTATAATTTCTTCATCTCGTAACAATACTCTTTTATTATTTTGAATTAGAAGACAATAGTAATCATTTACAACTTGGATGTCATCATACTCAATTGGCGCGACTACATGATAACCATAATACATTAATCCTTTTTTACCATCTTTGATTAAGATATAACGCTCATTACCTATAGCTTGAATATCGTCATGCACAGTTGGGACTACTAGCTCTTCTTCACCTTTTAATACACCTTTTTTACCATTTTGGGTCACTATAGAATAATGCTCTGATATTTTTTGAACCGAATCATAATTAGACATGTTTACTTCACAGAATGCCGAATTTGTACTCAGAAACAGGATACCTGTAATTATTGTGAATATTATTTTATTGTTTATTTTCATATAAACCATCTCCAAAATCTTTTTCTCAAAGTAATCCATACTAAATATAATTATCATAAAAAATATATTATATAAAGTCTCTACTAGGAACAAAATCTAATCATTAGATAATAAAAAAAACGTTTCAGCCTATTGCTAAAACGCTTTTTTATGGTGGGCATGAAGAGACTCGAACTCCCACGCTTTCGCACTAGTTCCTAAGACTAGCGTGTCTACCATTCCACCACATGCCCACGAATTGACTCAGTAATAAATAATACAATCAGGATTATTTACTCCTGTCCATGTGTTTGGAACAAAATTAATTATAACAGGAACATTTTTTTTTGTCAAAGGTTTGATAAAAAATGAACATTTTTTTGAATTCTTCGTTATACATATACAATGGAAAAGAAAATTACCCCACAAAACACGTATATTTATGATGTATTATTTGATGGCAAAGTTTGTCGTTGGAAGAAATCAGCTATTAAATATCACATTGATTATTCCAATCTTGGTTCCTACTGTAATAAAGAGGAATATACAGAAAGAATTGAATACGCTTTTTATTGTTGGCAAAAAGTTCTGAACAATAAATTAGTTTTTGAACAGACAAGAGACCAGAAAAATGCAGATATTACTATCTGTTTTAGAAGAAATCAAGGAGTCGGCACAATCGGGCTCTGTGAATTTAACAATATCTCTCCGAACGGAGAATTTAAGAATATCAATATCAAAATCGGCTTGATTAGCCCCACAAAGATAGAACAAACTATTCTTCACGAAATCGGACATGCTATCGGACTTTATGCTCATAGTCCAAATGAGAATGATTTAATGTTTTGGTGCCAAAATAAAAAAAATATGAATCTTTCACAAAAAGATATTGATACAATAAACCTACTCTACTCTCTTCCTATCGGTACAATAGCTTCCAATATAGAATCTCTTTGCGAGGAAAAACTAGAGTTACCGCTCCCAAATAAACAAAAAATATCTAATTATAAAAACAATAACAGGAATTTAGAAACAGAAACTAAAGAAATTGCAAAAGCACGACTCATTGAGTTTAGCCAGCAATATATTGATTTAAATCAATATACAAAAGATATTATAAAGACATTCTGTTCAAATAAATGTTATTGATTTTAACAAACTTGTATTATTAATACTACTTTAATATAATAAAGAAGTATTAATAGGAGAGAGTTATTATGAAAAAAACTTTGATTAAATCATTGTTTGCTGCATTGCTTTCAATGGTTATTTCGCCTGCTTTTGCGGGAGAAGCTTCTCTTGTAGTACCTGATATTAAAGCAGTTAGCATGGATAGCTACAACCTTTTATTAATTGGTTTAGTTGTTTCTGTTATCGGTGTAATTTTCGGGTTAATAGAGTTTCTACGTGTAAAAAAGGTTCAGGTTCACGCAAAAATGGAAGAAGTTGGTAACACAATTTTTGAAACTTGCAAAACTTATCTAGTACAACAAGGTAAATTCTTACTTTGTTTAGAAGTTTTAATCGGTTTGTGTATTGCCTTTTACTTCTGGTACTTACAAGGAATGAAAGTTTCTGCGGTGCTTACAATTCTTGGATGGTCAGTTTTGGGTATTTTAGGATCTTACCTTGTAGCTTGGTTTGGCATAAGAATGAACACACTTGCTAACTCAAGAACTGCATTTACTGCTCTTAAAGGAAATCCGCTTGATATTATGAATATACCTCTAAAAGCAGGTATGAGCATTGGTGTTTTACTTGTATCTATTGAACTTATTATGATGCTTGTAATTCTTTTATTCGTTCCGGGCGAACTTGCCGGTGCTTGTTTTATCGGATTTGCTATCGGTGAATCACTTGGTGCGTCTGCTCTTCGTGTTGCAGGCGGTATATTTACAAAAATCGCTGATATCGGTTCTGACTTAATGAAAATTCAGTTCGGCATCAAAGAAGACGACCCTCGTAACCCTGGTGTAATTGCAGACTGCACAGGCGACAACGCAGGTGATTCAATCGGACCTACTGCTGACGGGTTTGAAACTTACGGAGTAACTGGTGTTGCTCTTGTAAGCTTTATTTTGTTAGGTGTATTCAAAGACTATCAAGTTCCATTGTTAGCTTGGATTTTCACAATGAGATTCTTGATGATTATTACTTCTGTAGTTGCATACTGGATTAACGGAGCAATTACAAAAGCATATGCTGTTGCTTCTAAAAAATTCGATTTTGAAGCTCCATTAACATCTCTTGTTTGGATTACTTCAATTTTATCTATTATTATGACATTTACTGTAAGTAATCAATTATTAAAAGACTTGCCAGAAGGTTTATGGTTAGTTCTTTCAATAATCATTTCTTGCGGAACTTTAGGTGCGGCTTTAATTCCTGAAGCAACAAAAGTATTTACTTCACCTAAAGCAAAACATACTCACGAAGTTGTTACAGCTTCAAAAGAAGGCGGAGCATCTTTAACAATCCTTTCTGGTATTGTTTCAGGAAACTTCTCAGGTTTCTGGATTGGCGCAATCGTTGTTCTACTAATGGGATTAGCTTATTTTGCAAGCTTGCAGATCCCAGCCGAAACAATGATTTATCCGTCAGTATTTGCGTTTGGTCTTGTCGCATTCGGATTCTTAGGTATGGGACCTGTTACTATTGCAGTTGACTCTTACGGTCCTGTAACAGATAATGCCCAGTCAGTTTATGAACTTTCTCTGATAGAAGAAATTCCAAATTCTGCTGACGGCATAGAAAAAGCTTACGGATTCAAACCTGATTTTGAAAACGCAAAAAGATACCTAGAAGAAAATGACGGCGCTGGAAATACATTCAAAGCTACTTCTAAACCTGTACTTATCGGTACAGCTGTAGTTGGTGCAACAACAATGATTTTCTCATTAATTCTTGTTATTAAAGAAACATTGGGTATCCAGCCTGAAATGATTTTGAATCTGTTAAACCCTTATACATTACTTGGCTTCATTGCCGGTGGTGCTGTAATTTACTGGTTTAGCGGAGCTTCAATGCAAGCAGTTACAACAGGTGCTTATTCAGCAACCGAATTTATCAAAAATAACATTAAGTTAGGTGAAGCTGATGACAAGTGCGCAAATCTTTCTAACTCAAAAGAAGTTGTTAAGATTTGTACCCAATATGCACAAAAAGGTATGTATAATATCTTTATCGCATTATTTGGATTCGCATTAGCGCTTGCATGCCTGTCATCTCCAAACGGAGCTGATGCACAGCCTGTATCATTCTTCGTAAGCTATCTTTTAGCAATCGCAGTGTTCGGTTTATTCCAAGCTGTATTTATGGCAAACGCAGGCGGATGCTGGGATAACGCAAAGAAAATTGTTGAAGTTGACATGGCTGAAAAGGGAACTGACTTACACGCAGCAACAGTCGTTGGCGATACAGTTGGTGACCCGTTCAAAGATACTTCATCAGTTGCAATGAACCCTATTATTAAGTTCACAACACTGTTTGGTTTATTGGCAATGGAAATCGCAATCAATCCTGATTTCCAAGCATTTGCAAAACCGGCAGGCTGGGTACTTTTAGTAGTAGCTCTTGTATTTGTAATTCGTTCGTTCTATGCAATGAGAATTCCTACTGAAAAGTAAATACATAATTGGAGTGGGGGGTGATGAATCACCCCCACTTTTTTATTGCAAAGTTTTTTTTAGGTGTTATACTAAGGCATACAAACGGAGTATGAAAAGCGTATGCCAACAGCAGAAATAACCAGCGAGCAAATCGTTACAAAACTTCTGTCTTCAAATGAGATTTTGAAAAAACAAAACAAAAGTTTTTTTATTCCAAATCCTGCATTTGAGACTTTAGGAGATTTTTTAATTAACAACTGGGAACCGCCTGTTTTTGAAGAGAAAGAAATTTCTCGCTTCGTTTTTATAAAATAGAATTCTTTACAACAAATCATACTTCAAGTATAATTTAAATAAATCAAAGAGGGGTGTCCGAGTGGTTTATGGTGCGATCTTGGAAGGGTCGTGTGGGAGCAATTCCACCGTGAGTTCGAATCTCATCCCCTCTGGTTTTTAGTCCACCGACGGAGAGTTGGTGGAGATGATTTTTGTAAAAGTCGCCCGTGTTGGGCAAATTTCCGCTTTATAAAATTCTCCGTCAAAAAATATCGCCTCTTTTAAGAGAATTTTTAGAAATTTTACCCAGAAATTCTCTGTTTGAAATTTGAGTAGAGGAGATTGGTAATTAATAACTTTTAGTTATTCAAATTTTAAATATTACATTACTAATTTTAAACCCACTCCGACTTCACATATTTTTATCTCTTCTGCCAATTTACATATAGCTTCTAAACCAGTACAGTGGCAGGCATATAAAGATTTTAGATTAAGCTTATTTAATTCAGTCTGTGTATATAAAAATTGTGATTGAGAAACATTTTGTAAATGCAACCCGCCTATTATTGAATTAAAATTTTTTAAGCCCAAAACTCGTTTAGCATACTCACAAATATTGATTATTCCTGAATGAGAACAACCTGTTACAAGGATTATTTCATTATTTACATGAATTGCGAGTGCACTATCATCATCTACAAAATCTGGTTGATTCGATTCTTTTAATAGTCCAATAGCATCATGCCCTCCATAATTATTAATACGTGGGATTTTTCCAAGAAAATTAATATTTGGAGTTAAAAAAAGTGGTTTACTCGTATACTGAACATCAAAAACTCGCTCTATCTCATTTTGAGGAACTGGACTTCCAAATTCTCCATCAATATCATCAAATCTTTGCGCAAAAACATTAGGAGAAGCAATCAATTGTGGTTTGTGCTCAAGGTTCTTATAAAAATCTATTAGATATTTTAATCCACCCGTATGATCATTATGTCCATGTGAAAGCACTATATAATCAAGATATTCAAGCTTAATACCCATTTTTTCTGCATTTTTTAATATTACATCAGAATATCCGGTATCAAAAAGAATTTTCTTACCATCGTATTCAATATAAAAAGATAAAGCTGGTTCACCTAAAAAATATTTATCTATCAGAGTATTATTGTCAACTAAAACTGTCAATTCAAACATTTATTTTATTTCCCGTAATTCCATTAAATAATTTTTATTATTGTCAATTGCGACATATCGATCAAATCTATCTTTTGCAATTATTGCATCTAAATAAGATTTTTCACCATTCGTGCTACCGACAATTTTAAATTCATCTTTTACCGGCTCTGCAAGATCTTGAATATCTAACTTATTAAACTGATTACCAATATAAACTTTAGTTGGCTTACCAGCAATATCATTTGCATATTTTTTTGCAAATTCGAAAATTTCATTTCTAATTTGCGGATTATTTTCATATTCAGTATGAATACCAATAGAATCAATTAGTAGTGCTATTTCTCTATTTGAATCTTTGATCCAGTATGTACAAGCATTTCCAATTGACTTATCTTTTATGCTAACATAACAAAAAGGTGTATAAATTACAATTGTTATTATTTTGTTTATTTTTCAATTTTTACAAAATTTAATAATATATCATTTTATAAAAAATTATAAATTTATTTTCGAAATATTTTAAATTACTTGTATGAGAATGAACAATATCGTAAAAAAATAACAGGATTATGCATATAGATAAAAAAGCATGTCAATTTAAATAATTATGTATTTTTGATTCAATAATCCTAAAAACACTTGATATATCTCGCAACTA
>CAMTNN010000052.1 GCA_947073895.1 uncultured cyanobacterium | reverse complement strand
ATTGATGATGAACTTCTTCTTCAGGTTGGCCAGGAACAAGTTACATTTAAATTAACCGGAATCGTTTCTTATACGACTGCGGATGAAAGTAAATATTCATTATATATAACGAAAGATTTTTTGGAGGGCAGCCCGTATTACAATCCATCATCTTATACGGCATATGTTCATTTTAAAAATGCCGATGCAGTTTTAAACTTTAACGATCAAAATGCCGTCTATACATCAAAAAAGGGAACCGTTAACAATAAAGATTTTAAAGTGAACGGAACTTGCGATTTATACGGTAAATTTGATTTTAATGTTGAATCAAAAGACCAACCAACAGAACAACTCTATCAAGCCATTCAATCATCAACAATGGTTCCTGATGTTCAGAAAATGCTCCCTAAGCTCGATAAGATTTCAGGACTTACTGACTTGAATATAAAAGTTTACGGAGCCGTTAAATATATAGAAGATTTAGCGTTTAATAAAAATACTTTTGCAAAAGGCGAAATTGCGATTAAAAATAATAATTTTACTTATCAGAATATGACCGTTAATAAAACCGACGGAATTGTAAAATTTGACACAACAAATGCTGATGCTGATATTAAAGCTCAAATAAATAATGCACCTCTAACAATAAAAGCAAAAGTTAAAAATAATATTGGTGATTTAGTATTAAATATACCGAAGCTTAATCCTAATTTTTTAATTTTAGACGAGTTTACAAGAGAAAAAGAATATCTGCCTTATATTTCTATTTCTGCAAAATATAAAGGAGACATTAATAACATTGAATATAATAAACTTAATTTGAACGCTAAAATTCTGGAATCAAATCCAAAAAGCATCTTAAAATTCAACTCGGGAGAAATTATTGTTAATAACAATAAAATTAATGTTAAAAACCTCAGAGGTTATATTAACGAAGCACAAAACATAATCGAGTCCGATTTACGAATAGAAAATGCCTTCGATAAAAACGCAGAACTTAATGGAAATATAAGACTAAAAGTTCCAAATTTAACTCTTGTAAATGAAATTCTCGTAAGTGATATTATTCCTAATAATTTAAGAAAATATACAAAAGATTATGAGTTCAAAAAGGGCGCAATTGATTTAAACTGTAAATTCTTTAACAATAAGATTAACATGTATACAGATTTTGGCGGAATTTCATTCGTATACTTACCGCTTGAACTTCCAATTCACGTTGTTAACGGAACTGTTTCAATTAGAAATAATTCACTTAAGCTTAACAAGTTAAATATTCTTGCAGACAAAATGCCTATCCTTGCCGACGGTGAAATTAAAGATATTTTTGATAAACAAAACTTTAATATTTATATTAATTCAAAACCGCAGCAAGAATTTATTGACAAATACATAAATAAAAACCAAATCTATCCTATAAAAATAAAGGGTGATATTGTTTGCTGGGTAAGATTAAAAGGCTATCCAAACAACTATGATTTAAAAACAAATCTTGATTTAAAGAAAGATTCAAGCATTTACCACTACGGTGCAACGATTGGTGACATAGAAAATGCAATTACTCTTAATATGGATTCGCAAGTTATCAACAAAAACCATTTCTTAATCAAAGATTTTTCTTATGATAAATTAATTGAATCTCAAAGCGGCAGACAAACTCGCCTAAATATGCTCAAAGCAAAAGGAGGAGTCGAAATTCTGAAAGATGATTTGGGATTTAAAGATTTAAGAATCAAAACAAATACTCCAACTGATGCAAGAATATTTAATATTATTTTCAGAAAACCTAATATTAAACAAGGACAGTTTACATCCGATTTAAAAATCAGCGGAAAACTTTCCAATCCGAGAGTTCTTGGAGATTTCCATATATTTGAAACTAATATTCCATTCTTAGATACTGTTATGAAAAACATTGAGTTTGACTTCAAAGACAAAACAATAGAATTAGCTTCAAAAGGCGAAGTTATGGGAAATGAAGTTATATTTGAAGGAACTCTAAAGAATAAACTTACAAAACCTTACAGAATAGAAAAAGCTGAGCTTTACACAAAAGATTTAGATTTAAACTCAATTGTTAACAAGCTCAAGACTGCACAGGTAGATAATTCTTCCACATTAGAAAGCTTTGAAGGTTTAGATATAAATTCTATTGTATTCAACAACATGAAGTTCAAAGCAGATAATATTCAACTTAGAAATATTAAAGCTACAGACTTTAAAGCAACAGCAAGTCTTAATGAAAACGGATTGTTTGATATAAACAACTTTGTATTCAATATTGCACAGGGTCATCTGGACGGCAAGTACAAATACAGCTTAAAAACAAATGATACAACACTGAATCTTACTGCGGAAAACATTAATGCAAATGATATAACCTGGGCGCTATTTGATTTAAACAATCAAATATATGGAGATTTAACAGGTTCAATTAATCTTTCCTGCAACGGTTCAAACTTTGAGCATTGTATGCAGACACTAAACGGCAGTACTATATTCAATGTAAACAGCGGAAGAATGCCTAAACTGGGTTCTTTAGAATATCTTTTAAAAGCCGGTAATTTGGTTAAAGGCGGAATTACAGGGCTTTCAATAAACAGCGTAATTGATATAATTACTCCATTAAAAACCGGTGATTTCGAAGATATTTACGGCTCGGTAAGAATAAAAGACGGAGTTGCCAGAAATATTGAAATCACAACAAAAGGGAAAGACTTGAGCCTGTTTATAAGCGGAACCTATAATTTTTCAACTTCTGTTGCAGAAATGGAAGTTTTAGGAATGCTCTCCAGAAAGATTTCGACTTTCTTCGGCCCAATCGGCAATATGTCAATAAATACATTGTTCAACGTAATACCTGGGGTTGATTTATCAAAAGACAGTCTTGTATTGGAAAGAATAAACAAGATTCCGGGAATTGAACTCTCAGAAAAAGCGTACAGAAAATTCATCGCTGAAATCAAAGGAAACATTAACGGCGAAGATTATGTTACAAGTTTCAAGTGGATTAATTAAAATATTATGTTACAAAAATTAATATTTACCCCCACACTCTTTTCATTTACCCCCATTCTGTGTATAATTTTTAAAGTGTAAAATTTACAATAGAATGGAATAAAAATGGCTTTAAACTTTCAAGATTTAATTCTAAACTTATCAAGATTTTGGTCTGATTACGGATGTATTATTCAACAACCGTATGATATTGAAAAAGGTGCTTCAACAATGAACCCTGCAACTTTTTTAAGAGCATTAGGCCCTGAACCATGGTCAACTGCAATGGTAGAGCCTTGCAGACGCCCGACAGATGCTCGTTATGGCGAAAACCCTAATAGATTGGGACATTATTTTCAGTATCAGGTAATTTTAAAACCGTCTCCTGATAATGCTCAAGAATTATATTTGAAGAGCTTGGAAGCTATGGGAATAGATTTGTCTAAACACGATGTAAGATTTGTAGAAGACAACTGGGAATCTCCGACATTAGGTGCTGCCGGTGTAGGCTGGGAAGTTTGGCTTGACGGCATGGAAATCACTCAGTTTACGTATTTCCAACAAGTTGGCGGTTTAGAAGTTAAACCGGTTGCGTTAGAAATTACTTACGGTTTAGAACGTATTGCCATGTATATTCAAAACAAAGAATCTGTATTTGATATTATGTGGAATAACAACTTAAAATACGGTGACATTTACCTTCAAAATGAAATCGAACAATCAAAATACAATTTTGAATACTCTGATGCGGACAGATTATTTGCGCTTTTTGATGCTTATCAAAAAGAAGTTGATAACTGCGTAAGCGCAGAATTAGTATTACCTGCTTATGACTATGTTTTAAAATGTTCTCATACATTTAACCTTCTTGATGCAAGAGGTGTTATAAGTAAAGACGAAAGAATCAATTTTATTAACAGAGTCCGAACAATGGCATCAGCAGTAGCTCGATTATATGTGGAACAAAGAGAAAAACTGGGCTTCCCTCTTTGTAAGGGGTAAATAGTAAATAAAAAAATCCACCGGCGCGAACCCACATGTAGTCTGTTCCAAAGGAGCACGGACGAACTAACAATTCGAGCTGGTAGTTACACTAAATGTGCTCCGTCTAAAGGTATAAAAAGTTTGTTCAAAAGGGACACGGACGAACTGATAAAATAAGTCGGTAGTTATAACGGAATGTGTCCCGCCCAAAGGTATAAAAAATGGCAGAGAAATTTGAACGTGCGACGTTTACGCGCAATTTTTTGAAGACTATTACGAGAATTAAGAATCCTGATGAAATGCTTGCAGAAGCTAAAAGCGGAGGGTTAGAAAAAACTCTTGGAGTCTGGGATTTAATTATTCTTGGAGTCGGAGCAATTATTGGTTCAGGTATTTTTGCTGTTGTCGGGATTGCAGCTGCGGGCAGCGCTGACGGGTCAAGTCTTGGGGCAGGACCTGCTCTTATGGTTTCTATGGTGCTTGCTGCAATTGCTTGTATATTTTCAGCTCTTTGTTATTCAGAGTTTGCTACAATGATTCCTGTTTCAGGCGGTGCTTATATTTATACATTTGCAACATTGGGTGAATTTGCCGCGTGGATGGTCGGATGGGTGTTAATGCTTGAATACGCAATCGGATTTATTGCGGTTGCGTGTGCATGGTCAAACCATTTTATACAATTTATACAAGGTTTTTCAAACTATCTTCCGGCATGGGCTGTAAATCCTGATGTGCTTGTTCCTTCTGCGTTTGGATTATCTTTTAATATACCGGCAATAGCGGTTGTTATTTTATCTACTATGGTTTTAGTAAAAGGAACAAAAGACTCCACAAAAATGGCAGGTATTATGGTATTTGTAAAACTTGCTGTTATTGCATTATTTGTTATTGCAGGTGCGTTTTTTGTTAAACCGGAAAACTGGACACCGTTTGCTCCTAACGGAGTTGAAGGCATTTTTGCAGGTGCGTTTTTAATATTCTTTGCTTATATCGGATTTGATGCCCTTGCAACAGCTGCCGAGGAGTGTAAAAACCCGCAAAGAGATTTACCTATAGGTATTATCGGTTCCCTTCTTGTTACAACAATAGTTTATGTTCTTGTAGCTCTTGTTTTAACAGGTTTACAAAATACAGGAGGCCCTGTTCCTACAGGATTCTTACAAGCTCCGATGGCTTATTGTATGTCATTACATAATATGAACTGGGCAGCAGGATTAATTTCTGTTGGTTCACTTGCCGGATTAACATCAGTACTTCTTGTATTAGAAATGGCTGCTACAAGAATACTTTATGCAATGAGCAGAGACCATTTTATCTCAAAAAGATTCCAAAAATTACATTCAAAATATAAAACTCCTGCTCTTTTGACATGGACTGTAGGATTACTTTCAGTTGTCGGGGTTATGACATTAAACCTTGATGTTGCCGCTGAGCTATGTAACTATGGAACATTTACATCATTTATTATTGTTTGTATTGCGGTTTTAATTCTAAGAAAAACCGATCCTGACAGACCAAGACCTTTCAAGGTTCCGTTTTCGCCATTTTTACCTGCAATGGGCATTATTTGCTGCGGCGGATTAATGGTTTATAAATCAATGCAGCAATCTGATTCAGCACTATTATTCCCTGTATGGCTGGGAATCGGAGCAATATTCTACTTATTATACGGTTTTGTTAGAAACAGAATGAATGAAAACAAACTTCACAGAGAACGTGTACATCAAAAAATACAAGAAATGAAATAATAATGGCAATTAAAACAATAATTAATAACTTACTAAAATGCAAATCTCCTCAAGAACTGATTGATGAAGGCTCAAAATCAGGGCTTAAGAAGACATTGGGAGTTTTTGATCTTATTGTTATCGGAATTGGCGCGGTAGTTGGAACCGGTATTTTTACAATTATCGGCTCAGCAATCGTCGGAACATCTGACGGAGCCGGAGCTGGCCCTGCAATTGCTCTTTCAATGATTCTTGCGGCTGTTGCAAGTGTATTTGCAGCTCTTTCTTATTCCGAAATTGCAGCAATGATACCTGTAGCCGGCAGTGCCTATACTTATACTTACGCAACAATGGGTGAATTGATGGCATGGATGGTCGGTTGGATTTTGATGCTTGAATACGCAATCAGCAATATTACTGTTGCAAGTGCTTGGACAGGATATCTTGTTCAGTTTTTAAAAGGATTTAAGCATATTCTTCCGGATTTTGTTAATAATTTTCCATTCTGGCTAAGAAACGATTACAGAACTATTTATGAATTCTGTAACCGCTACGGATTGGATGTTCATGATAAAATGCCGTTTTTGCAATTACCATTCGGATTAGAAATACCTATTGCAGCTAATCTTCCTGCAATTACAATTGTATTAATTTTAACTATTTTATTAATCATAGGGATTAAAGAATCTACAAAAGTAGCTACAATTATGGTCGGGGTAAATTTATTTATCATATTATCATTTGTTGTAGTCGGCGCATTTTACGTTCAGCCTGATAATTGGACTCCGTTTGCTCCAAACGGGATTGAAGGAATTTTTACAGGAGCTTTTGTAATCTTCTTTGCTTATGTTGGTTTTGATGCTATTTCGACAGCTGCGGAAGAAACTAAGAATCCTCAAAGAGATTTACCTGCTGCAATTTTAGGAACACTAGGCATTTGTACAATTCTATATATCTGTGTAGCACTTGTTTTAACTGGTGTAATTCCGCTTAACACAATTGATACGCAAGCTCCTCTTGCACACGCTATGAGACACATAGGAATCAACTGGTATGCGGGGTTAATCTCTGTAGGTGCACTGTGTGCCCTTACATCCGTACTTTTGATTTATCAATTAGGTACAACAAGAATATTATATGCAATGAGCAGAGACCATTTTCTGCCAAAATCGTGGAATGCTATTCATGAAAAATTCAAAACTCCTCATGTTATGACATGGATTGCAGGCTTAATTGTTATGCTATGTGCATTATTTATGGATATAAATCTGTCAGCTGAACTTTGTAATTTTGGAACATTTACTTCGTTCATAATTATTTGTATTGCAGTACTTATTTTAAGAAAAACCGAACCAAACAGAGAAAGACCTTTTAAAGTTCCATTCTGTCCGTGGTTTCCTATTTTCGGTATAATAAGCTGTCTTGCACTTATGTACTGCAAGTTTAGCGCTAAGGCAACATCTGCGGTATATTTCATAATTTGGTTAGTAATCGGAATCCTTATTTACGCTTTATACAGCTACAAAGAAAAGCGAAAAGAGGGTTAAACTACGCTAAATATAGTATGTTATTATTTTCCCTCAATGATATAATGGCGGTATGAGAATAGTAACCTCAAAAGAGCTAAGTACTTATAAAATCTTACCGTTTGATATTTACAATGAATTAAACCAAAAGATTTTAAGCGCCGGAGAAGTTTTAACTCCTGGTAAGCTCATTATGCTTAAAAATTACCCTAAAATATTTACAGAAGAGTTTACCGCAGAACCTGCTTCAGGAGAAAAAATTTCTTCAAAAAAAGCAACTCTAAAAAAACTTGCCGGTTACTCTTATGACACTCTTGATATAAATGAGTTTGAAACAGTTACAAATAGAGAAGGAACTCTTAAAACTGAAAATCAGATAAAAATTAAGTATTATTTCAAAAGAACATTGGATTTATTTACTCTTGGTTATTATGAAGAAGGACTTTTAAAACTTAACTCTCTAGTAACAGTTATCAATACCGATGTCTTGAAACAGCTTGTAAAATCAAAACGAGGCTCTCAAGTACGTTTCTTAGGAGAGTATGAAATTTGCCATCCGCTAAATGTTGCAATAATTGCAGGTTTAATTGCTAAAAAACTTGAATACTCAAATCAAGTAGTTGAAAAAGTAATTATGGCAGGACTTCTTCATGATATAGGCAAAGTTCTTATACAACTTGGCGATAAAAATTTGGCACTGTTAACAGTTAATGAGGATGAAGTTGCAGAACATCCAACTCTTGGATATGATTTAATAAAAAACAAACTTCATCTAAGTGAAGAAATTGCAACAGTAGCGCTTGAACATCATGAAAACAACGACGGCACCGGATACCCGCAAGGATTTTCAAACGATACAATTTCAGAATTTGCACAAATAATTAACGTCGCAAACTATTACGACAATCTTGCATACAATAGAACCGCAGATCCTGTATCTAGTAACAGAGAAGCTTTGAGAGCAATGTTAGAAATCGGAACAAAGAAATTTTCTGCACAAATGCTTTATACTTTTGTGCATATGTTTAATTATGACGACTCAAAAGAATTTAACGATATGATACTTTAGGAATAGAAATGTTAGAAAAGAATTTAGAAGCAATAGATAATCAGATAATACAAAGAAGACTAGCCAGAATCTCGCCGGAATCAAGCAAAGCAGGGATTTCTTATTGTATTACTCCAACTAATGATTATGTGCTTCTAAAAAACGATTTACCGACAGACGATTTAAACAATCCACGCGAAGCTGCAAAAAAAATGATTGCAAAAACTATTCAGCATGAAATGCAAAAGA
>CAMTNN010000051.1 GCA_947073895.1 uncultured cyanobacterium | reverse complement strand
TTGTAATTCTTAGCTTCAGTTACATTGTAGTTTTCAGCGTGGTCTTTCAAATAATGGTCAAGATAAGCAAGTATTTCATTCATCTTAGCTTGATCTTCAAAGTCTTCAGGTTTGATATCTGAACGGATAAGACCTCTGAGTACAACAGACGGGATAATATTCAAAATAGGGTTGTTGTAAGCTTTGTAGAACATTCCCATATTTGAAAGTAATGTTAATAATTCGTCTCCTGTTTTAACTTTTGATTTTGTTTTATCAGAAAGACTCAATGACTTAATACCGCGTTCTTTAAGCATTTTATCAAGTGCATGCTCATCATAAAGATACTCTGAAGTCTTACCTTGAGTAACTTTAAACAAAGGCGGCTGAGCAATATAAACATAACCGTTTTCAATAAGCGGACGTGCATAACGGAAGAAGAATGTTAATAACAATGTTCTAATGTGAGCACCGTCAACGTCGGCATCGGTCATGATAATAATTTTGTGATAACGAAGTTTTTCAAGGTTGAATTCTTCAGAGTTACGGCTGATTGTAATACCGAATGCTTGAACCATTGACTGAATTTCGTTATTAGCATAGATTTTGTCCAATCTTGCTTTTTCAACATTCAAGATTTTACCTCTTAACGGTAAAATTGCTTGGAACATTCTGTTTCTGCCCTGTTTTGCAGAACCACCCGCTGAATCACCCTCAACGATGTAGATTTCACATTTTTCAGGTTCTCTGTTTGAACAGTCAGCTAGTTTGCCCGGAAGTGTTGAGTTCTCAAGAACAGATTTACGTCTTGTAAGTTCTCTCGCTTTACGTGCAGCTTCACGTGCTCTTTGAGCTTGAAGTGTTTTTTCAATAATTGTTCTTGCAAGCTTAGGGTTAAATTCTAACCATTCTTGCAATTTTTCTTTAACAACATCCTGAACAGCGCCCATAACTTCTGAGTTACCAAGCTTTTCTTTTGTTTGGCCTTCAAACTCAGGGTTTTCGATTTTAACAGATACGATTGCGGTTAGACCTTCTCTAACATCATCCCCTGAAAGATTTTGTTCAGAATCTTTTAAAATTTTATTAGTTCTAGCATAATCGTTTAAAACACGAGTAATAGCGTTTCTAAACCCTGTTAAGTGAGTTCCGCCTTGGTGTGTGTTAATGTTGTTTGCAAATGATAAGATTGATTCGCTGTAAGCATCTGTATATTGCATAGCAACTTCAACTTTAATTGTATCAACCATTTTGTCCATGTAAATTGGCTCATCAAACATAACGGTTCTGTTGTGGTTAAGGAACTCTACATAACTTGCGATGCCGCCTTCGTAGTGGAAAACTTCATCTTCTTTTCCGCCTTTTTCGTCATGAAGTACGATTTTAAGACCTTTGTTAAGGAATGCCATTTCTCTGAAACGGTTAGCAATAATATCAACATCGATTTCTGTTGTTTCAGTAAAGATTTCAGGGTCAAGCCAGAAAGTTGACTTTGTACCAGTTTTAGTAGTCGGAGCAGTTTTTTCTACCTGAGCAGTAGGTTCGCCTCTTAGGTATGTTTGTTTCCAAACAAAACCTGCGCGTGATACTTCAACAGTCATTTTTTCAGAAAGTGCGTTTACAACAGAAGCACCTACGCCGTGAAGACCGCCTGATACTTTGTAACCGCCGTCACCGAATTTTCCGCCTGCGTGAAGTACTGTGTGAACGATTTCTAGAGCAGATTTGCCTGTTTCAGGTTTGATATCAACAGGGATACCGCGGCCGTTATCTTCAACAGTTACGCTGTTATCTTTATGAACAGTAACATGGATTTCTGTACAATAGCCTGCTAATGATTCGTCAATTGAGTTATCAACGATTTCATAAATACAATGGTGCAAACCTCTTTGAGAAGTTGAACCGATATACATACCCGGACGCATTCTAACTGCTTCCAAGCCCTCTAAAACCCTAATATTACTGGCATCATATCCTTGTGTCATTTTTCACCTTTCTTTCTAATCGGCAAGTAAACCTACAAATTAGTATATTTACCCCATCCCCCTCAGTCCATAAAAACTATTCTATACCTATATGTTAGCACAAAAATAAGAAAATAACAAAACTTAACATTCAGGCAATTTTCTACTGCATAATGTCTTTAAATATATAACGAGGAATTATTATGGGACTAAAAGCCGTAGGGTTAACCATTGTTGGATTAGCCAAAAATTGTAAATCAGCAAAAAATATAACAGAAATAACGAATCCTATTTGGCAAGGGACAATTGGGGCAGAAAAATTTGTTTCACAATTAAGCAAAGAAGAAACCCTGGCTAAACTTTGTTCAGAAAACGGATTAGTATTTGAGGATGTTTTAAAAAATCTTAATACAACTTCTTTTAACCGATTAATGGAATTATCTAATGCTGAAAAAATTAAACTTGTAACACCTAAAGCAAAAAAACGCATAATTTTTCTTATGAATAGAAACGCCCGCGACGGGTTATTAATGAAAAATCCTGATGGTGTATTAAACTATCTTTCAGAAGGCAAAAATGAAGCTGCTTTGCTTTTAAATGAATTGTTAGCATTAGAAAAAGAAGGTAAAGTTGCAGCAGAAAATATATCCCAGCTTTTAAAGATGCACAAGGCAGGGTATGAAAAAGCGTGTTTTGAATTTATTGAAATGTTAAAATCAGGAGATGCTGTAAATAATAATGTTAAGCACGCTCTTTTAATGGTGGAAAATGGTATTCCGTTTGAAATATTTAATCCTAAAAATCTTACAAAATTTTCAAAAAGCGAATTAAATGAATTTGCTTTGTGTTTTGGATCTGTACGTGAAGAAATGCATCCCGGACTTTTAAATACAATAAGAGCTCAATTAAATTCTATGGTGCGTGTCAATCGTGTTCCGAATGAGGTTTCTACTAAATTTTTAAATGAGTTTGATAATATTGCAAATACTTTTGCAAGAACACCACGCTCTGTAGAAGAATTATCCCAGGCGGGAGGAGTCCAACTTGCATATTCACGGGATGTTTTTAAAACTAATGTTTTTGAAAAAATAAAAAATTTGCCAATAAATGAGCAGGAACAAACTCTGGAAAAATTTGGACTTAGTGTACTATCAAATAACAGAATGGGCGGATTACCTATATTTGTGAATGATACAAAGGGTTTGACAGAAACAGAACTCGCTATAAATAAAGAAATAGCGAAATTCTTAACGCAAAATGAAATTAAACTTCCACAAGGGTTTGAAGAATTTAAACCTGCCATTGAAGAACTTTGTCATACTTTTCCTGAGTTTATGTTTACAATAGGTTTAAAGCAGCATCAAACTCATAAATTAGCACTTTCTGAACACATACTTTCTGCGTTTCAACACAATGTAAAAAATCCATTATATAAAGAGTTGAAAGCAAATGATAAAAAACTTCTTGGTATTGCAACCGTTCTGCATGATATTAACAAAACAGAAAAGGTTGTTGACAAAGCTCATCCATTTGTCTCAGCGCAGACGACGGAAGCAATTGTTAACCGAATGGAAGGTTTATCTGTTCAGGATAAAAACAGAATTATTAATTTTGTTGAAAACCATCACTGGCTTGAAAAAATTGTCAATGGCGAAAAATTAGACCCTAAAGTTGTGGATGAACTCGCTATGAAATTTAGAAGCGGGGATGATTTTAAAATGGCGAAGATTTTTGCAGAATCGGATTTAAAAGCGGTTAATTCAGAATTTTGGCAAGCATATGGGGAAAAAATCAATTCTCCAATGACTCAGGAAATTGAAAAAACAATAACTGCTTTGCAAGCAAATGGGAGAATGGTTTATACAAAAGATGTAACTTTAGCTAAAGCGATTGAAGCCGGTGCTGTAAGTAAATCAATCGGAGAAGGAACAAATGCAACCAGAAACTACGTTATTGATGCAAAACAGCTTGGTTTAGATAAAGAAAATATAATCTATCATGCAGCTCTAGATGATGATTTAATAGGAGTAGCTTCTGCATGCGGATACAAAAAGGACCTTGTTTTATCAGCTTCATTAGGCAGAGATGGGCATCTTGCAACATATCAAGATTTCCCTAACATCATAGGTTTTAGGGGATATGATATGAATAATATAGGTTCTGCCTTTATAAGAAATACCAAGTATGGTAAAACTTATGATAAATTTAATTATTATTATAAAAAAGACGTGCATTTCCCTACAAAAGTAAGACAACAATTATCATTTAATGTTACAGATGAGCAGTATGCAAAAGTTTTCAAAGAAGCGTCTGTAAGCAGAATGAATGAAATTCATTCCAATAAAGTTATACAAGAAGTTTTAGGCGGCGAAAAACGAGCTCTTGAATTTGAAAAAGCTGTAGCAAATGTAAATAAAGAACTGGAAAGTACAGCAGAGCATTACGGTGAAGTTGTAATATGCGACCCGGAAGCAGGATTTATCGGAACTAAAACAGGAGCTGAAAGTATTAGTTATGAGCTTAGAAAATTCTGTGAAGAACAAAAGCTTCCAATTGTTGAGTTTCATTAATTGCTTGAAATAATCTCAATCATTATATATAATATTCAGGCGCACAAATTTATGAGGATTGCCTGATGCAGGAAAAATTTAATGATTATGTTCAGTCACTTGAAACTTATATTATGTTTCGTATCAAAGAAACCGTTGCAAAAATAACCCCTGAATTGACTGCGAAAGGCAGAGCTCCAATTTCTCTGGCAATGGGTGCGCCGGTTAAAAATCCGCCTCAATTTGTTATTGATGCTATGAAAAATGCACTTGATGAAAGCGGAGTTCATACATATTCTTCTCCAAAAGGTGAAGTTGGGTTTAGAGAAGCTGTTGCATTGAGAATGAAGAACCGTTTTGGAGTAGAACTTGACCCGGCAACAGAAATTTTTTCGCTTTTGGGTTCAAAAGAAGGTCTTGCAAATTTTATTAGAGTTTTAATTAACCCGACTCAGGTGGAAGACGAAAAAGACATTATTATGGTTCCTGATCCGGGGTATGCTTCTTATAAAGAGATGGTAAAGGTATCAGGGGGAAAGGCATTTCCTATACCTTTAAAGGCAGAAGATAATTATATGCCTGATTTGGAAAAAGTTTTTGCAGGGGTTAAAAATCAAAATAAAGTTAAAGCTTTGTTGATTAATTATCCTAATAATCCGCTTGGCGCAACTGCTACAAGAGAGTATTTGGAATCTGTAGTTGAGTTTTGTAAAAAACATAATATTTTGCTTATTTCAGATGCTGCTTATGCAGATATGTATTTCAAAGATGACTTAAAGCCTATGAGTATTCTTGAAATAGAAGGTGCAAAAGATATCGCAGTTGAGTTTCATAGTTTTTCTAAACCTTATGCTATGACAGGATGGAGATTGGGTTGGATTTGCGGTAACAAAGATGCAGTTAAAATGTTTGGTAAATTAAAGTCAACTCTTGATTCCGGCATTTTCAAAGCAATTCAAAAAGCTGGTACAGCTGTTTTGAACTCAAAAGAGGGTGAAGAGTATATTAAAGCTGCAAATGCAGATTTCAAGAAGAATCAACAGCTTTTTGTTGAAGGACTGAAAGAACTTGGATGGAGCGGGTTTAATGTTCCTGATGCAACATTCTATTTGTGGCTTCCTATTCCTCCTAAGTATAAAACTTCAGTTGAGTTTACTGATGATTTAATGTACAAATCCGGTGTGGTTGCGGTTCCTGGTAATGCATTTGGCGAATATGGAGAAGGATTCTTTAGGGTTTCTATAGTTTGTTCTTCTGATGATATAAAAGAATTGTTCAGAAGAATGAAAGAAGACGGATTTTATTTTAATAAAAATGTTTAGCTTGTAGTTTTTAAACCAACATAATATATTTACCTCTAGCAAATTTATTTTTTACGGGGTTTTAGTTGTTATGAATATTCAACCTACAAACAATTCGATTCAATTTAAATCAGGCTTTCCTGTTGTTCATTGGGTGCGTGAAACAAATGGCAGCTATGCTCCGGCATTCTCCAGAGATCTTAATGAAAAATTACAAAGGTCTGTAGTTAGGCTTTTGAACTCTAATGTTGAAAAAGCAAAACCTGAAAAGCGGTCTTTGATAGAATATGTTAAAAAGGTTGTTTCTGCTTCTGATTCAGATTTCGCTCGGATTCCGTTTGCAAGGTCGTTTTATAATCATCACGGCGGGTGGAACGGACAAAAGTTTCATCCATTTGGATATATATTAACTGGCAGGCATGCCGAGTATATGTCCGAAATCTTTGGTAAACCAATCGGGCGTGCAAAAGCTGATGCTCCGAGGAGAGATGGCAATATTTCTGATACAGCAGAAGTTAATATTGCATTAGGTGATTATTTTAAAATAGGAATAAATTTTGTAAAACGTTTGGCGTCTAATTTTAAGCCAGACGGAAAAAAATCGTGTGGTTTGCATACAAAGTTTGAAATAATTAGAACAAGAACCGGAAAAATCAAAGAATATAGGCTTATTGATGTAAAATTCTGCCCTGAAGAGGGTGTTGAAAATCCATTTGTCAGAACAGGTTATATAAAAAAATAAAAGTAGTGCTTGACTTCAAAATTTTATCATGTACTATATAAATATACCGAGCGGGGGTAATTCAGTGGTAGAATGCCTCCTTGCCAAGGAGGATGTCGCGAGTTCGAGCCTCGTCTCCCGCTCCATTATAAAAAGAGCCCAAGAGGCTCTTTTTTATTGTTTAGGAGAAGCTGTGCACGAATCGAAGAATCTTTATCGTTGGATATTAGGGATAATTTTTGTATTTGCTATAATTGTTAGAACCTATGCTTTTTGGTCAAATTCAATGTTTGAAGATGATGAATGCAGGCTTTTGAATGCTGTTTTAGATAAAAATATATGGGAAATGTTTTTGCCTTTGGGCAATGCTCAGTCGGCTCCTCCTTTGTTTATTATTATAGAAAAAGTTTGGGGATGTTTGTTTAATTATTCAGAGTTGGCGGTTAAATTTATACCTTATTTGTGTTCAATCGGAAGTTTGTTTGTATTTTATAAAATTTCTCAAAAATTGCTTAAACATAAATATTCAATTTTGATTGCAATGTTTTTATTCTCTCTTAATTACTACTTAGTAAAATTTGCTGGAATAATTAAGCAATATTCTTGTGACGTATTGATTTGCGGGTTGTGTTTGTATTATTTCCCGAGTATTGATATTGCGAAACTTGATAAACGAAATTTGATTTTATTCGGAATAACAATTACTTTACTTCCATTTTTGTCGTTACCGTCTTTATTCTTTATTGGTGCAGTGTTTGTTTTGAATGTAATTAAGAACTTTCGTAATAAGGAGTTTTATAAAAAACTTGTTCTGGTTAGTTTACCATTTTTGATAGTTATGGCTCTTTATTATTTCTATAATTTGTTACCATCCCAAGTTGAGATGAATATGCGTTTTCCTGATGAATGGAAAATCGGGATGATAACAAAACCTCGTCTGATAGTCATAGCAACATTTGTATATAATTTTAAAGTATTATTTTTGCCAAATACTATGACTTTATTTGAGCTGATATTGTTTTTTACCGGCTTAGGTTTGTTGTTTAAGGAGAAAGATGATTTTTCTAAATTTGTTCTTTTGAGTTTTGCTTTTATAATGTTAGCTTCTGCCTTATCCATGTATCCTTTTGCTGGCAGAGTTTCAATGTATTCTTTGCTTATATTAATTCCATTATGTCTCAAGCCTATTGATACTTATGGAATAAAGAGTATGCTGTTTTGGGTATTTTCATTATTAACACTTATTGGTTTCAATTCATATTATTTAGGTAAAAATGTAATAATTGCTGATGCAGACAGGCCGGCTCCTATAAAAATATGTGGATACATTAGAAGCTTGTTTAAACCGGATAATTATATAACTTATTCTCCAAAGTCTCTTATGAATATATTAAAAGAAAGATTTGATTCTAAACAAGATTTTATTTTGTTAAATGAGGCTTCTCTTGCAAGCTATATGTATTATTCAAAATTGTTAAATTTTTATCCAGAAAAAGTTTTTCAGTTGCCTTGTCTTAAAAAGGAAAATGCACGTGAAGTACTATTAGATTCATTGAATGAGATTGCATCCAAGCAAAAATGTTGGTTATATTTGATTAAAGACTATTCGGTAAATCCATATTTTGATATTATATTAGATTGGGCGAACGAGAATAATATTATTTTTCTTACAAAAGATAGGGAGTCTTATTTGATTTACGTTGAAAAAAAATAAACAGGGGTTACCAATCTTTCTTTTAGGAGTATAATATTCTTAGAAATTTTTGAAGGGAAGATAATAATGGTAAACAAACTTATTACAGAAGACGTAAAGATGTTTTTAACCGGAAATGAAGTTCTTGCTTATGCTGCAAATTCAGCAGAAGCAGAGTTTATGTATGGTTATCCTATTACGCCTCAAAACGAAATTATGCATACCTGGTGTAAGCTGCTTCCAAAAACAGGAGCAGGATTTTTGCAGACAGAAGATGAAATTTCTGCCGGATTTTCGACTATTGGTGGGATTCTAGCAGGAAAAAGAGCTTTTACTGCAACAGCAGGCCCTGGTAATGTTATTATGCAAGATGCTCAGTCAATGGCTGAAATGATGAGAATACCTTTTGTTTGCGCAGTAATGCAAAGAGGCGGCCCTTCAACAGCTACGGTTATTTATGCTCAACAAGAAACTCGTTTGACTTTATACGGTGGTAATGGCGA
>CAMTNN010000050.1 GCA_947073895.1 uncultured cyanobacterium | reverse complement strand
ATTTCTTAAAATAAAAACAAAGATTGTCGCTTCCAAACTCAGCAAAGCCGGAGAAGCACAAACAACTGCAACAAATACACCGCTTTTAAACATCAAAAGTGTAAAAATTTTAAATGCAGGTGAATATTTCTTTAACCAATACAGTGAAAAAGCACAAGAAATGAATAAATACGCAAAAAAAGTCCTATTCTACAATTCTATTCCTGCATATATTACAGAACCTTTTATCATAATATTGTTACTGATTTTGCTTTCAATAATTTCTATTCAAAATATGTCAAATACTACAGAATTAGTTTCATGCTATGCTTTGGTTATTTCTGCAATATTCAGACTGGCGCCTACAATCAGCCGAATCCAGGTGAATCTTACCGGGATACAAACATCCACTCCGCAAGTTAAAGAACTTATCGAATATTATGAAAGCTATAATCTTGAAAACTTTGTTTCAATAGAAGAAAAGGCAATCGCGTTTAATGATTCAATCGAACTAAAAGACATCACCTTTGCTTATGATAACAAATTGGTTTTAAACAATATTAATTTAAAAATCAACAAAGGTGATTTTTTAGGAATTGCAGGTGCATCCGGAGCTGGAAAAACAACCCTAGTTGATATAATTTCTGGGCTGTTAAAAATCCGAAGCGGAGAACTTTTTGTTGATAATAAACTCATAATTGGAACCCGCATGCCAAAGCTCAAAATAGGGTATATACCGCAAGATTACAGTATAATTCCAGCCACAATCCGTGAAAATGTTGCGTTCGGGATAAAAGATATTGACGATAACAAAGTCATTGAGTCCTTAAAAAAAGCCTGCCTGTATGAGTTTATTACAAGAACTTTTAAAGAAGGAATTTACGCAAATCCCTTTGTCGATAACACCGGGCTTTCACAGGGTCAAAAACAACGTCTTGCAATAGCAAGAGCATTATACACAGACCCTGATATTATAATCTTAGATGAAGCAACATCTTCTCTCGATTTAAAAACCGAAGAGGAAATCTGCAATATTCTCAACAGCCTTCAAGGTGAAAAAACAATTATTGCAATTGCTCACAGACTTTCAACCATTAAAAACGCTAACAATATAATATTTATGCAAAATTCAACCATTAATGACACAGGAAGCTTCGAAGAACTTCTTAACCGAAACACATATTTTAAAGAATTAGTTCAATTAAATAACGCGAACTTTATCCATTAAATCTGTTACACGACGTTTAAAATCTTGATCAATTGGAACATTTGAATATCCCTGAATTTTTGCTGCTTCTTCTTGAGCTATCAAGGATTTTTCAATCATTGCTAATTTTCTTAATGCAATATTCATAATTTATTTCCTCCCCAAATTTTATATTTTTTACTCCTATGTCTGATTTCCCATACATATATATAAAGTCAATTTCAACATAGAAATTGACTTTATATAAGACTTATTCGTTACAATTCTTAAACTATCTGAGGTAAAAATTTTACATCATAAAAAATCTTAGAATTTTCTAAAAATTTTTCCGGTTCAGCACTTACATAAAATTCTTCCGAAGCCTGACAAATTTTATCATTCAATTCTAAATCTTTTTTTATAAAATCAACAAAGATTTCTGCAGGGTCAATAAAAAGCTCTTTTGGCGCAAATTTTGTCAATCTATCAATCAAATAAGGATAATGAGTACAACCCAAAATTATTTTATCAGGATTAAAACTCAACATTTCTTCCAGATGATTTTTTATATCGGAATCAGCATCTACAGAACCGACACCCTCTACAATAGAAACCCAGTTAGGACAAGCAATCGATTTCACTTTAACTTTTGAATTATAAAAAGTTAATTCTCGATTATATGCATCTGATTTAACAGTACCCTCTGTTGCAAAAACCCCAACCCTCTCAATATCCATGCCGGCTATAACCTTTGCACAAGACTGAATTATCGGATAAATAGGAAAGTCATAATCGTCCTTTATATAATCATAGGCTAACGCAGAAGAAGTATTACAGGCAATTACAACAGCCTTAACCCCTTTTGTTTTCAAAAAATCTAAAATATTACGTGCAAAACCTATAAGCTCTTCTTGTGTTTTATTCCCATAAGGAAGATTCTTTAAATCACCGTAATAAATAGTATTTTCAGAAGGCAATAATTTTCTGAAACGTGAATAAACGGATAAACCGCCCACCCCTGAATCAAAAAAACCTATCGGAGCATTTTTTTTCATACTACTTTTTACCATTTACCTTCAAATACTCTATAATACCTTCTGCAATTGCTTTAGCAGTTTTTTGTTTTCTGCTGTCTGTAATTAGTTCATTTCTTTCATCTACATTGGAAAGGAATCCCATTTCTACAAGAATGGCAGGTACTGTCGTATGATTTATAACATAAAACTTAGATTTAAACAAACCTCTATTTTTAGTATTTGGTATCTCTTTAACCAGATGTTTGTGAACAGTATCAGCCAACTCCTTGCTGTAATCATGATAATAATGAGTTTCTATTCCGCTTGGATCGGTAGAGACAGCCGAATTGACGTGAATACTTACAAAAATTTCAGGATTTTCGTTTTCCGAAAACTCAACTCTGTCTTCCAGTGATACATAAACATCGTTTTCTCTTGTAAGCGCAGTTTTATAACCTTTTGAGCGCAATATTGATTCCACCCGCCTTGTTACATCAAGTGTAATATCTTTTTCGTTAATACCTTCTCTTATTGCACCATAGTCAGAGCCGCCATGACCTGCATCAAGAACAACTTTATTTTTAACAGCATTTTTCTTTGACGGTTTTTGTATAACCGGCTCTTCTTGTTTAGCTTTGGTAATAGTTATTTTTAAAGCCTTTGAATCAACACTCTGTTCAATCTTAACAATATCATCCTTATTAATACCCATGCCGGCTCTTACACCAATTTGAGGCAGAAGAGAAAGTGTAAAAGGCTTGTAATAAGTATTATTAAAAGTCTTAATTAAATCCTGCTCATTATAACTTTTAACATTAAACAAGTAAAAGTTAATAGAATTATCATTTCTTAAAACAGAATAAACAACAGGATTTGTAAACGACAAAATTAATTCATTAGTCTTAGAATCAATTTTTCTTACAAAAGCTTTATTAATATTAGATGTAGTATTTGATAAAGTTGTATGCTCAAGCTTATCCGTATCAATCAAGAACAGTGACTGCGCATCCTGAGAATAAATCGGAATATATTTTTCGGCTCTGTCAGATGTTATAACAATTCTTGCTTTGTTATATTCAAACTGACCGATTTTTGCAGTATCTTTACAACTTCCATCAGGACAAAGCTTAACTTCGCTATTTCTGATTTTTCTATCTAAAAATGTATTCGGCAAATCAATAACAGCACGTTTAGGAGAATTCAAATAAAACATTTTTGAAGTAGATAACTGTCCCAAACCGCTTACAAGGAGGCCTCCGTTTTTAGGAGTATACTGGCTTATAAAATATTTTGTTCTTAATTTTAGATTAGAGGATACGTCTACTGAAACAACAGAATCATAAGTCTGCCCATCAGCATTTGCCAAAGTTGAGTTTTCAAATGCACGCTGAATATCAGCCATTACATTATTAGCAGCTTTTACTTGAGAAACAGGAATTTTGACCTTTTGAACGAATTGAGAATTAGCTACAATACTTGAATATGCAGTATTTTTTGCTTCATCATCGTAAACTGTTGTAAAGTAGTCATTATCCAACTTAAGAGCTGAAGTTTTAACAATAATATTTCCATCTAAAGACATTAACTTAACCTTAGACGTATCAAAATCCTCTTCAAACGTAATTACTGCTCTAACTATGTTTTTTGGATTAGTCTCAAATTGAGCAAGTCTGATTTCTTTTATATCACTTTTTTCAAATACAAGTTGTTTTTTTTCACCAACCAAAACCGCATCATTAATATCAAAATAAATTCTGTTTGGATTTGATAATCTGACAAACTTCAAAGGCTCTGAATCCCTTTGTTCTATCATATTATCAACTGTATTTATATAAACAATAGAAGAAGAGTCGTCATAATTCATTGACATAACCTTCACAGGCTCCAAGTCCGCAAACGCAGGAATAAAAGCTTGCAAGAGGAATATGAACAAAGTTAATATATATATAATTCTCTTCAAAATATCTAATCCCAAAGTCTCTACAATATATTAACAAAAAATCAGGCAAAAAAAAAGCACTTTTTAAGGTGCTATGTGTACGTATTTAAAGTGTAGATATTAAATTGTTATGATTTTAAAAGTCTGTCAATTTCGTATACTTTAAGGATTAGTGAGTCCACCTGTTCCTTAAACCACAATAAAAATAATTTTATTTCGTCTCTGAAACTATAACATCCGGGCCACATTCCATACATAAGAATACTCCTTACTACATTACTCACAATTTGTATAACGGCATATTTTCAAAATACTTTAGAGTTAAATAAAAAATTGATACAATTCTTAATGAACTTTTGTTAAGATTTTTCAAAACACTGAAATCGCGCCTCTATATATATACTTTATATAATTGAGGTATAAGATGACAGTAAGTAATGATGTAAGACAACTAAATATGCCTACTACAGGTTCTGTACAACAGACAAGCGCTGTTCAACCTGCTACATCAGCTGCTGCTGTCGATGTAACAGCTTCTGTTAATAACGATACTGTTACTACAGGAAACACTCAAAACGCACAAAACAACACAAAACGTAACTCTGAACAACTATATCAAGCTATTCAAGCTCTTTGTTCTTCTAACGGAATCGATTTCAACGAAGTTAAAAAAATGGGCTTGCTTTCTACTGTTAGCGGCAAAAATGAAGAATATCTTTTAAACGCTGAACAAGCAGAAATCAACAAACTTGTTAAATTAATCGAAGAAACAATCGCTGCTATGAAAGAAGACGGTATTGAATTAACAGCAGAAAACCTTGAAAAACAAGCAAGAGGATATCAAATCCAAATAGCTTGCGGATGGGATTCTGTTGCAAGTTTCAGAGCTTCAAACAAAAAAAGCCACGAATCAGTTATTCAAAGATTAAACAGATTCTTTGGATGTGATTTTGAAAAATTATCAGTTGACCAACAAGCTGAAAAATTAGATGCTTACTTCAACAGATATTTTGAAGGTGCTGATTCAATTGAATCTATCGGCAAAAAACAGTTAACAGACTTTTCAAAATTATTATATAACACTTCTCCTGAAGAAAGAGTTATTCTTAAAAACGCAATCGAATATTTATGTGCAAACAACAGAACTTCTGGTTTTGTATCAATCCTAAGAAGCTTTGATACAGATGCTCAACGCACAGAATTCGCAAACAACGTTACACACGAAGAAATCCAAAATATGGGCACTCGTCCTGACAGAGCAGGAAACGTTCCTTCATCAGAAGATATGACAGCTTTAACAGCTGCTGCTTTAGAATGGAAAGACGAAGAACACGTAACAGAATACCATCAAACAGCACAAGAAGCTCGCGAAGAGTTCATGACAGAAGAAAATATCGCTAAAATCGAAGCTATCAAAGTTAAAGTAGAAAACGGCGAAGAGTTAACAGAAGAAGAACAAGCTCTTTTACAAGAATATAAATTCCACACTTCTGACGCAGCCGGTGAATTTGTAGGTGTTGGAAATAACGAAGTTGTTTCAGAAAATTTCAAAACCGAAATGCTTGAAACATTAAACACTGACGCTTACAAAAACCCTAACTACAGAGAAGTTTTAGATCAGGTTAACAAATACATTGAAGAACACCCTGAAACATTAAATATGCCTGCTGCAGATTTCGTTGCAAAAATGAACGAAGTTACAAACGGCAACTTCGAAAAAGTTGTATCAGGAAGCAGCGAACCTCTTGCAGCACCTGTAGTAAAAGAAGAAACTACACAAAGACCTGCAGCAGCACCTCTTACTGCAACTGATATTGAAGCTCGCAGAGAAAGAATCAATACTCTTTACTCAGAAATGGCTGCTAATACAACAGATGAAGCTCAAGAAGCAGTTGAAGTTCAAGGTACAGCTTCTAAATCAAAACGCGAATATTTCATGGAATGTGCAAAAAATGCAACAAAATCACAATTCTATACAAATGAACTCAAAAAAATGGCATCTTTACTTCCTGCTGTACTTCAAACTAAGGCATTACAGCTAACAACAGGTGCAGTATTCAATGCTTTCTTAGGTGCTGCAGATAATTCTGCAATTTTAGGCACAGACGGTAAAGGCAGAACAACTTATCAGAGCAATCTATTAGCAGAAAGAATTGAAGAAATTAAAGAAGAAGATCAAAATACTACTTTAGTTGGATAGATTTCATAATTTCCTATAATTAATTTTTTAATCTGAAATTAGTATTATAATTATATGGAAATAAGAGATAACGAAAACATTTGCATACTAGCCCCTATGAGTTCAAAACTAGACAGAAGTCAATGTTTAAGGCTTTCTGAACGAGTTTTAAACGACAATCGTAAAATTGCAATTGATTTAAAGTTTGTACAAGACTGCACAATTGATTTTATAGAAACACTAAAAAATATCTCTTCAATTAAAAAGATTGGAATATTCAATATTCCATCCGATATTTTCGTATTATTTAATGTTATGGGAATCGATAAAAACCTTAAACTTTTTGTTTGCGAGCCCGATTTTGAAGAAGATTCAAGACAACTAATTAACCGACAATTTTCTGTGCTATAAACACCCCCAACCAACTCGAACCCACTTGTAGTCCCACAGCAGAGGACGACCGGTAGACCTACTCCATGCCGGTATTATTTGCCAATGTCGTCCGACCCTTGTTAAAAAAAGTGCGAATCAAGTTGTCACAGAGTCAGCAGAGGACGACATGTAATCACAAACCAAGCCTGTAATAGTACGATTGTCGTCCGACCCTTGTTTAAAAAAGTTGAAAAATTTTTATGTTTGGTATAGAATGTGAGTAATACAATTTCTGTATAGTTATTTTTCCAAACCGGAGTGCGAGGATTAACAGAAAGAGCAGCCTAACAAGTTTCTTAAGGGCCGTGGGGCATGAAACAGGCGTAAGAAATTTAGGAAATGCGTTCTGATAGGAATCAAACGAGAACATAGCGAAACCGTAGGGAGGATTTTTTAGATAATATACAGAATCCAATTTACAATAATTAACGAGGATTTCGATGATTAAAAAGATAGTCGTAACAGCTATTGCATTAATGTCATTTCTGGCAGCAGACGCACAAGCAGCAATACCTGAAGACGTGGTAAAAGAAACCATCATCAAACATTCTATGGAAATGGGTGTTGACCCTGCACTAGCGCTGAGCATAGCTAAAAAAGAATCAGGCTTTAAGCATGAACTAAAAAGCCCGCACGGCGCAGTAGGAGTTTTCCAACTACTTCCATCAACAGCAAACAGAATCGGTTTTAACCCTTATTACTTAAGCGAAAACATTAAAGCAGGTTTAACCTACTACAAAATGATGTACAAGATGTTCGGCTCTACCGAGCTTGCACTTGCAGCTTACAATGCAGGTCCTGGTAACGTTAAAAAATTCGGAGGACAAATTCCTCCATATAGCGAAACAAGACGTTTTGTTAACGTGATTATGCAAGATTACAAAAACATGAAAGCTAATCCTGATCCGGCAATAGCTAAGTACACAAAGAAACCTGCAGTTGCACCGGAAAAAGTTACAGAAATTTCAAACACTCAAAAGCCGTTTGATTTACCTGACTTAAAAGAAATTCCGGAAATCAGACAATCTGATCCGGTTATGGAAATATTATAAGACATAAAAAAAAGAGGTTCCGTTTGGAACCTCTTTTTTTATTTAACTCTAAGAATTAATCAACAAGCTTGCGCCGATAACACCTGCTGTATTACCTAACTGAGCAGGAACAATTTCAACAGAGCCTTTTTGAATAGTCATTGCTCTTTTTTGAATTGTTTCTTTAATCGGATCAAGTAAAATATCACCAGCTTCTGCTACACCACCGCCAATAATAATTTTTTCAGGGTTAAGAAGATTAACAACACTTGTTAGTCCCATACCGATGTATTCACCCATAATTCTAAAAATCTGTTTTGCAACAGGGTCACCTTCTTTAGAAGCTACTGCTACAATATATGGTGTAATATCAGGGTTAGCAAGTTCTCTGTATTTAGTAGATTTACCGCCTTTAATATATTCTTCTGCCATTGCAACAATTGAAGGGCCTGAAGCATAAGCTTCTAAACAACCTCTGTCACCACATCCGCAAAGAGGACCGCCATCCATATTAAGTTTAATATGACCTAGTTCCCCAGCTGCGTTAGCTGCACCACGAACCAATTTACCATTAATTACAAGACCTGAGCCAATACCTGTTCCTACTGTAATACAAACAAGGTTCTGACATCCCACACCTGCACCATAGTTTAATTCACCAAGAGCAGCTGTTCTCACGTCGTTATCAACACGGGTAGGAATACCGAATTCTTTTTCCATAATTTCAGCAATCGGAACATTAACCCAACCAGGGATATTAGGAGCAAGTCTTACTATACCTTTTTGGCAATCGATTTGCCCGGGGAATCCGAACCCCATACCTTCAACATCTTTAGCTTCAAGTTTTGTTTCTTTAAGTAATTCCTTGATAGCTTCTTTCATGCTGTTTACTGTATATTCATATCCCATTTCCGCGCGGGTTGGAATAGAATTAGAATAAATAATTTTTCCTTCATCGCTGACAAGAGCAATTTTTACATTGGTTCCGCCAACATCGATACCAATTCTTTGACCCATTTTTTCTTCCTTCCTATTTATTTTCAAATACAACAAATATAATATCACAAAGTTACTTCGTAG
>CAMTNN010000049.1 GCA_947073895.1 uncultured cyanobacterium | reverse complement strand
ATCCAGTGTTTTACAATCCAGACGGTGAATGCTTACACCTTTTGAACGGGTTACAACACCTACAATCGGTTCTCCCGGTATTGGTGAACAGCATCTTGCAAAAGAATAAAGAAGTCCTTCCAGACCGACGATATCTTTTTCAGACGCTTTTCTCGGTCTATGCTGGAATGTTGTCTCTTGTTTTTGAGGCTTTTTAATACGGTTTATGATTTTGTTTAGAGTTGTTTCACCATAGCCCAGTGCTGCAAATAAATCTTCAGCGTTAACATAGTTCATTTGTTTAGCAACTTTGTTGAATTCTCCATTTTTCAGGTATTCATCAAATACTGCTTTTGTAAGTTCGTGTTCAAGATTTGCTTTGCCGAGTTCAATATGTTCTTCGCGTTTGTTCTTTTTATACCATTGTTTAATTTTTGAAGAAGCTTGTTTTGTTACAACAAAGTTAAGCCAATCAAGTCGTGGTGCTGAAACTTTTGAGGTTAAAATCTCAACAATATCACCGTTTTTTAGTTTTGTATCTAATTGTGCAATACGTCCGTTGATTAGTGCACCTACGGTTTTACTTCCTACATCAGAGTGGATACGATAGGCAAAGTCAACTGGAGTTGCGTTTTGTGGTAGGTCGATTACGTCGCCGCCAGGAGTGAAAGCAAAAACCTGATCCGAGAAGATATCCAGTTTTACTGAATTTACATAGTCTTCCGCATCTTGTGTGTCTTTGTTGTATTCAACAAGTTTTCTCATCCAGGAGAATTTAATGTCATTAGCGGAATCTGCTTTTTTAGAGCCGTTTTCTTTGTATCTCCAATGTGCGGCAATCCCGTATTCTGCAATGTCGTGCATTTCCCAGGTTCTGATTTGAACTTCCAAAGGTTTTTGGCGCGGGCCGATAACTGATGTGTGCAATGACTGATACATGTTGCCTTTAGGCATTGCAATATAGTCTTTAAATCGTCCCGGAATTGGTTTGAATTGTGAGTGAATAAGTCCTAATACTTCGTAACATTCTTTTTCTGTATCAACGATTACACGAACTGCTGTGATGTCGTAAAGGTCGTGGAATGCGACATTTAATCGTTCCATTTTTTTGTAGATACTGTAATAATGTTTAGCTCTGCCTGTAATTTTAGCGTTTATACCGCTTGCTTTAACATCTTTTGAAATCTTTTCTATTAAAAGTTTAACCGCCATATCGCGTTCAGCTTTTTTCTGTGAAACAAGCTGTGCGATTTCATAATATCTGTCAGGATGAAGATATTTTAGCGATAAGTCTTCAAGCTCTGCTTTAATTTTACCAACCCCTAATCGGTTTGCAAGAGGTGCGAAGATATCAAGTGTTTCTTGAGCAATTTTTTGCTGTTTTTGCTGAGACATATAATTGAGCGTACGCATATTATGAAGTCTGTCAGCTAGTTTAAGGAAAATAATACGGACATCGCTTGCCATTGCGATAAACATTCTGCGAAAGTTTTCAGCCTGACGTTCTTGAGTTGATTTGAATTGGAGTTTGCCGAGTTTTGTTACCCCTTGAACGAGGTTAAGAACATCTTCTCCGAAGAGTTCTTTGATTTCTTCCGGTTTTGTGTCGGTATCTTCAAGTATATCGTGTAAAAAGCCTGCCATTAAAGTATGTTTATCAACCTGCAAGTTAATTAGGATTTTTACAACTTCCATGGGGTGGATAATATAAGGCTCTTCAGATATTCTGAATTGACCGGCGTGAAGCTTTTTAGCGAACTCGAATGCTTTTTCAAGTTCAGCAATATCATCCTGCTGGTAGGACTTTTCTTTAAGAAGCTCTCTTATCTCGTCGAATGTTATCTCGTCTTTTTCCATAACATAGTTTATAATAGTAGTTTTGATTAAATTATGCAAGGTTATATAGACCATTTGGTCTAGGGGTAAATATAAATTTCAATCTTTTGATTGATGTTGGGTTCTATAATATATATTACACTAATGGTGTAGACTTGGTAAGTAATATATATAATTAGAGGAGAGCGAAAGGTGCAGCTTTCGAGCTTAGACATAACTTTACATCGTATTAATGCGATTGAAAATCAGTTTCAATCCTTGATGTCTTATGCTCAAAAACCGGACGCGGATTTTCAAAAAATCCTCGATACTTCTATTGAAAACAAGAAAAATCCGACATCAACATCAAGAAGTGAAATTAATGAATTAATTTCAAAATATGCTGATAAAAACGGTTTGGACGAAGATTTTGTAAAAGCTGTTATTAATCAGGAATCTGGTTTTAATCCGAATGCAACTTCACACTGCGGCGCAATGGGTTTAATGCAGTTAATGCCTGCCACTGCACAGGGTTTGGGTGTTACTAATGCTTATGATGCAGAGCAAAATATTGAAGGCGGAACTAAGTACCTTAAAGGACTTATGGACAGATTTGGGAATGATAAATCACTTGCACTTGCGGCTTATAATGCAGGGCCAAATGCAGTAAAAAAATACGGTGGAATTCCGCCTTATGCTGAAACACAAAATTATGTAAAAAGTGTTTTGGGCAAATATGAACGTATGAAAGGAGCGAACTAATGATAGTTAGAGGTTTAGAATCAGCCGCTAAAGGTATGACCGCTCTTATGGATATGAATGATAATATTGCAAACAACCTTGCTAACGTTAATACGGTTGGTTTCAAAAAAGGTTCTTTGCGTTTTCAAGATGTTATGGAATCTGCTGTTTATTCTCAACAGGGTTCGATTTTGAGAAACGATAATTCAAGATATTTGGGTAATTTAAGTATGGGCTCTCAATCACTTCAATATGTTCATGATTTTACCCAAGGTGCGCTTGATAAAACAGGTAACACTTATGATGTGGCGATTGAAGGTGACGGTTTCTTTAAAATCAGAGATATTGACGGCAAAGAATCTTATACAAGAAACGGCTCTTTTGTGGTCAATAGCGACCAGTATCTTGTAACAAAACAGGGTGAATACGTTTTAGATGTAAACAACCGCAGAATTAGAATGATTCCGGAAGATTTTGATCCTGAATTAGTAAGAGACAAAATGGAAATTATTATCGGAGAGCAGGGGAATATTGAGATGAATTCTTATACTCAAAAGATTCCTATGCAGACAATTGGTATTTTTGATTTCTCTGATAAAGACGATTTATTTGAGATTGCGGATACAAGATTTGTTCCGCGCGATAAGGTTAATAATCCTGAACTAAGAGCAGAAAAATTTACTGTTCAGCAAGGAATGCTTGAACTTTCAAACTCAAATGTAATAAAAGAAATGATTAATACAATCAGTACAACTCGTAATTACGAATCTTTATCAAAAGTAGTTACAACAAATAATCAACTTTTGCAGACGGCAGTTTCTGTAGGCAGGTTGAGAGCATAAAAGAATTAAAACCAAACTTGGAGAGGAAATAAAATGTTAAGAGCTTTAACGACAGCAGCAACAGGTATGATAGCACAGCAAAACTATCTTGATGTGATTGCAAACAACGTAGCAAACGTAAACACTACGGGTTTCAAAAAATCAAGAATCGAGTTTCAGGACTTACTATCACAAGCTGTAAGAACACCAGGCGCTTTGATGAATCAGGGTACTTATCAGCCAGTAGGTACTGAAATTGGTCTTGGGGTTAAAACTGCTGCTACAACAAGAGTATTTACTCAAGGTATTGCAATTTCAACAGGTCGTCAGCTTGATATCGAAATTGAAGGTGAAGGCTTCTTGCAGGTTATGAAAGAAGACGGGTCTCTTGCTTATACCCGTGACGGTTGTTTGCAGGTTGACTCTCTTGGTCAGTTGTGTACGAATGACGGGCTTTTGATTCAGCCATCTGTTTCAATTCCTCGTGATGCTACAGAAATTACGATTACTCAAGATGGTAATATTTCTGTAACTCTTCCGGGACAGACTCAACAGTCAATTGTTGGTTCTTTGCAGTTAGTTAAGTTCCAAAACCCTTCTGGTTTGTTATCAATTGGACACAACTTGTACAAAGAAACTCAGGCATCAGGAAACCCTGTTCAGGATACACCGGGACAAAACGGTTTAGGCTTGATTCAGCAATGTGTGTTAGAAGGTTCTAACGTTCAAATCGTTGATGAGCTTGTAGGTTTGATTAAAGCAGAACGTGCATTTGAATCTAATTCAAAACTAATTAACTCTTCAAGCAATATCTTACAAATTACTAATAATATGTCATAGGAAATTATGAAAAAACTACTAACCACAGCACTAATATTTTTAACTACTCTAAGCGTTAACGCTCAGACAGTTACTTCTGCTGAGGTTAAGGCTCAAGTTGCTAAACAGTTGCAGCAAGGATTTACAAAAATTGCAAAAGGTGATGTTGAGGTTAAAATTACAGCAACTCCGTTTGCTTCTATTCAGCTTCCTGATGGCAAAGTAACTTATAAAATTACTCAGGGTGGAGATAAAATTATTCCTCGTGATATCAAAAGAGTGGATGTTTATGTTAATGATGCGTTTGTAAGAACCTTGAATTTGCCTGCGCAAACAGTTGTTTATAAAGAAGTTCTTGTTGCCAATGATTTTATTAATCGAGAACAGTCTATAACTAAGGAAACAGTTTCTGTTAAGAAAATAGATGTTTCACAAAAAATGGACTATGTTTTATCCGAACAGGTTTTATCAAAAGAAATGTCTGCAAAAAAAGCGTTCCAAAAAGGAGAAATTATTGATAAACGTTTTGTAAAAATGAAACCTGATGTTGAAAGAAACGGGCAAGTAAGAATTTTCTTCACTTCAAACGGTGCAGTTATGATTACAATTGAAGGTACAGCTTTAGCAGACGGTATGACAGGTGATTATATCAGTGTCGAAAACAAAAATTATAAAAGGGTTTATACAGGGAAAGTGATAGGCGAAAACAGGGTTTTGGTGAGTATATGATGAAAAGATTTTTAGCATTAATTTTATTAATAATAATGACAGCTTTTATTCCTGCTCAGGCAATAGAAGCAAAAGTTCGTATTATGGATATCACCCATATCAAAGGTGTTCGTGAAAACCAACTTGTCGGATACGGTGTGGTTGTTGGTCTTCCAGGAACTGGTGATAACTCTCGTTCAACTCAGATTACCAATAAAATGCTTTTAAGAAATTTAGGTACAGTAATTGAACAAGAAAACTATATCCAAAAAGGTGCGTCAGCTGCGGTTATTGTAACAGCAACAGTTCCTCCATTTTCTAAAAACGGGGATAAAATCGACGTAACTGTTTCTGCGATAGCTGATGCTAAGAGCTTAGAAGGCGGGGTTTTGGTTCAAACAATCCTTAAGGCTCCAAACGGTGAAGCTGTTGCGGTTGCTCAAGGGCCTTTATCAGTTGGTGGTATTAATAAAATTGCAGGCGGGTCTTCTGCAAGAACTGCAATCACAACGTCTGGCAGAATCCCTGGCGGTGCGATAATCGAACGTGATATTTATACAGAAATCGGGGATGAGGATTCAATTACTCTTTGTTTGGATAAATCTGATTATACTCTTGTTTCAAGAATCGCAAAATCAGTTTCACAACTTGCTCCTGCTCAGGCAATTGACGGTAGTGCTGTCAGAGTAAAAATTCCTCCAAGATTTGCTAATGACAGAGTAACTTTTATTTCATTGTTAGAAAATATGGAAGTTTCTCCAACATTAGAAAAAGCAAAAGTTGTAGTAAACGAAAGAACAGGGACTGTTGTAATTGGCGCAGATGTTAAGCTTCTTCCTGCAGCAGTTGCACACGGTAATATTACCGTAACGGTTTCTACAACAAACGAAGTTTCACAGCCAAACAGTTTTGCAAACGGTGCAACTGTGGGGTTTGAAAACTCTGATATTGAAATAAATAAAGCTCCGGGCAGTTTGGTCGAAATGCCTGCTAACAGTAATCTTAATGATTTAATCAGAGCGCTAAACTCAATCGGGGTTGCTCCTGTGGATTTGATTTCAATTTTACAGGCTTTGAAGAAATCAGGAAGTTTGCAAGCAGAGTTAATTATTATTTAGGAGGATGATATGGATTTCTCGACTCCAACACTGGATTTAATTAAACACGATTTAAACAATGCTCGCACAGTTAACTCTGATCAGGTTTTGTATAACAGGATTAAAGAATCAGGAAACTCTAAAGCACAGTTACAAAAAGCGGCAGAAGAATTTGAGTCAATTTTTATAACAAAAATGCTTAGTGAAATGGATAAAACAGTTGATAGAGAAGGCGGAATATTCGGAGGCGAATCGCAATACACGGATACATTCAAGTCAATTGTTTATCAACAAATGGGGCACGATATGGCAAGTAATCCACGCTCATCAATAGGACTTGCAAGTCATATCTATAAACAAATGGAAAGGTTCGTAAATTAAAATGATTTCATCAATACAAAGTAATAACGTACAAAGATTTTCGGCAGTTAATGCGCTAAGAAATAACGCAACATTAACAAAACCGCAAGAAGCAGAGGCACAAGTTGAAGAAAAAACTTCGGTTGTTGCTCCAAAAGGCTTACTTGACAGAGTTGATGTTGCCGATATTCGTAAAAATGCCGAATATGTTGGTGAATTCAATATTTCGGATGAGGACATTAAGTACGGTCTGATGTATGGTAGAAGTGTAATAGCGGAATTTTTGTGTTAGGGAGGAGCATCGTGAAGAAACTACTAATAACAATAGCTATATTAATGACAACAGTTATTTCGGCTAATGCAGAATCACTGTTTACTCTCGGTGCTACCCAGCATTATCAAGGGACACCGCGTTCGTTATTCGGCGGAGTACAAGCCCGTCAAATTGGTGATTTGGTTTCTATTGTAATGAGTGAAAATATATCTATGAACGATAATTTATCTTACTCATCAGCAAAAGAATCTAATACAACTGATACTTTTACAACTTTTGTAAACAAATGGTTCGGGGTGTCTGTTAAGGATTCAAACGGTTATGGCGGTTCAAACGAGGTCTCTAACTCTGCAACAGGTTCACGTGCTATGCAATTAGGTGATAGAATCGCATGTCAGGTTGTACAGCAGCTTCCTAACGGAAATATTTCTATTCAAGGTAAAAAAACCATTGTTAACGGCAATGAAAGAATGGATTTTATTGTAACAGGTGTAGTTGATCCAAGATGGCTTAATGTGAATGGCGAAGTTTATTCATATAACGTTTCTAACCTTCAATTCGCATTGTCAGGCAGAGGTTCAATCTCAAGAAGTCAGAACGAAGGTATATTCAACAGATTTATCAGGTATTTATTCTAATGAAAGACAAGTTTAAAAACTTAATAAAAATTCTGGATAAAGAAATTGAGGCTTATGAACAGCTTAGAGTTTTGTTTCAAGAAAAAAAAGATCTTCTTATAAAAGCAAAATCAGATGATCTTGGAGTAATTGATAACAAAATCCTCTCTCAAAATAACACAATTGTTAAGCTGAACAATAAGAGGAAATTGGCTGCTGCCGAGCTTATAAGCGAAGACGCCTCAATGTCACAATTTATCGAGCTTGCAGAGGCAAATGAACCTGAGTTCAAAGAGCCTTTGATGTTAAGAAAAGTAAAGATATGTAACAAATTTGATGAATTAGTGAAACTAAATAATCAAAATGTGGAACTAATAAAACATGGCATCATAATTACCGACAAGATGTTGGAAACGATTGTTGATGCATTCGCTCCTCAAGGAAGTATCTATAACGGAGCAGGTAAAACAGATACACGGGACTATGATATGTGGACCGTGAACGAAGAAATATAGGTATTTTTCTGTAAGAAAAATATCGCTAAATAAATGAGGTAAAAATGGTTAGCTTATTTTCATCATTGAACATAGCAGCAGGGTCACTGACTTCACACGAGTCAGCAATCAGCGTTGTTTCACATAACGTTGCGAATATGAATACCGAAGGGTACCATAAACAGCGTGTTAATTTTGCGACACGTAATATTGCTGGTGTTATCGGAAATAATGTTCAGGCGCAAATCCGTGCTAACGGCGGGGTTATGATTGCGAATGTTCAGAGATATAATGATGAATTTTTGAACAATTATTACCGCGATCAGCTTTCTAAATTGAATGAGTATGGCGCTCAACTGAATAATCTTGGTGAATTGGCCGAAATTTTTAATGATTTAGACGGAAAAGGTATTAATGGTGCGCTTTCTGATTTTTATAAGGCTTTAAATAATCTTCAAGAATATCCTGCAAGCTCAACTGCGAGAATTAATTTTATTGAAACTGCAAAAACATTAGTATCTAATCTGAATTCCAAAAACCAACAGTTAGGCGAATTGACTAATAAGGTTTTAGGTGACGGTGTTAGTCAGGAAGCTTTAGAAAATTCTCAATTATGGGTTCATTACCAGAACTTTAATAACAAGTTGACCGAACTTGCAGAAGTCAATAAAGCTCTTCAATGTACACAAACAGGAACATTAGAAGCTAATAACCTTCTGGACAAAAGGGATTTGATTCTTAATGATATTGCTCAGTTTGTTGATATTAGAGTAAAAGAACATCCAAACGGTTCTGTAAATCTTTATATCGGTGATACTGCAATGGTTAAAGGTGCAAATGTTGTTGGCGAATTAAGTGTTCAAACAGCTGCTGATTTTGAAAAATACTGTCAAGATAACGGAATTGATTTACCTGATGATTTTTATAATGCGGATGGTACATACAAGCATCCGGCAATTGTAAGTATTAAGGGTGATTTGAATATTGATTTTGCAAATAATGTAATAACAGGTGGTGCATTAGGCGGGCTTTTACACGGCGCTGATACCGGTGTAGACGGCATGAATGCAGGCAAAGCAAAGGAATTTCTGAATAACCTTTCACAAGCTATTGCTAATGTATTCAATGATTTGAATACCCGTGAAGGAGCTTATCACATTGATCCAAATGATTCAGGCAAGCTTTCAAATGACCACAAAATTGATATTTTTGTCTCAGCTGACGGTGCAGGAGATATAACAGCAGGTAATATTGAGATTCGTATTCCGGGCAAATTGCTGGATAAAAGAGCATCTGACGGCGGCTCCGTCGAGTGGAGCGAGATCGCAGTCCCGGCAGGACAGAGTGTCGAAGAAC
>CAMTNN010000048.1 GCA_947073895.1 uncultured cyanobacterium | reverse complement strand
TAAAAAAACAATTTAAGCCATCTATTACTAAAAAAAATCTTAATAAATATATTACTGAAAATATGTCAGAAAATAACTTTGATAACATTATCTATGCTGTCCAGTCTGTAAAAAACCCTGATTTATCTTTTAAAAATGCGTTAAGAATAATAAATATATACCATTCAAAAGGGTTTATTAATAAAGCTTATGAACTGGTTGAGAAATATATAAATAAATGGCATAATAATCCAGATTTTTTATATCTTGCTGGGTTTACAGTTTTTAGACTGCAGGATTATGAAAAAGGAGAATATTTACTTAAACGGGCAGTTTATTTTAAAAGAAATATACCTGAATGTTATCAGCTGCTTTCATATATTTATCAAAAACAAAATAATAAATACTGCAATAATGCTTAAATTTAATAAATACCACAACATATTTTTAACCTTTTATAGTATAATTATATCAGATAAGGGATATTTTGTATATGTTAAATTTGCCAAAAACAATAAAAATGGTTATAACCGATTTTGACGGAGTGGTTACGGACAATTGTGTTTATATTAACGAAGACTTTACAATGAGCAGAAAGCTTAATTTTAAAGATGTTATGGCTTTTTCAATTCTAAAGAAAAACGGGTTTAAACTGGGGATTATTTCAGGCGAGAAAAATTCTGCAATAGAAATTCTTGCAAAAAAGTTTCAAATAGAAGAAGTACATCAAGGTATTAGAAATAAGATTGAAGTCTTGTCTTCTATTATTGATAAATACGGTTTATCAGATGAAGAGTTTGTCTATGTTGGTGATGATGTCAATGACTACGACTCTCTTTTAAGAGCAAAGTACGCTGTTACAGTTCCGGGGGCAGTTGAAAAAGTTAAATCAATTGCTGGTATTCAAATTACGGAAACAAAAAGCGGTGAAGGTGCATTTAGAGAAATTGTGGACTCTATTTTAGCATAGAAACAAGCCCTTCAAGAGCTAAGAAATAACTTTTTTCGCCAAAACCAACAACTTGTGCGGCAGAGACGCCAGAAATCAATGAGGTGTGTCTAAACTCTTCTCTTGCATGAATGTTTGTCATGTGAATTTCTACTGTTGGAATATTTACCGCTGCAAGAGCGTCTCTTATAACAACGCTTGTGTGAGTGTAGCCTCCTGCATTGATTAAAATTCCGTCAAATACCCCTCTTGCATTTTGTATAGCTTCAACAATTTCGCCTTCGTGGTTGCTCTGATAACACTCAATATTTACTCCAAGAGCTGTACCGTATTCAATAAGTTCCTTTTCAATATCTTTAAGCGTTTTATTCCCGTATTTCTCCGGTTCACGCATTCCAAGCATATTCAAATTAGCACCGTTTATAAGGAGTATCTTCATTTAAAACCCTTTCACATTTACCCCTTTTATTATACAATAATTTTAGGAATAGAAGAAGTGAGGAACAAAATGATTAACAAACGTTGGTATGACAGTGATCCTATTTTAAAAGAAGCATTAGAATTATTAAGACTTCAACCTGATGAAACAAAATCAGAAGCAGCAGAATTTATGCTTAAACTTCAAGAACAGGTTGCAGCAGAGGTCATTGACCATGTTTACGATATAATCAATACTTATCAAGGAAAAGGTAATCGTTGGTATGACAACGATCCTATGCTTATTAAAGGTGTGGAGCTTTTAAGAAATGCTCCTGCAGATATTCAAAGAGTAGCTGCTTTGAAGCTTCTTCTTGCGCTTGAAAGAAAAAGTTTTGAAGGAGTTGATATCTAAATGAAAGACGTTCAAAATCAAACTGATTCACGTGGTGTTGATATACAAAAGGTTGGCATAAAAAACTTAGAAATGCCCCTTGTTATCCAAAGAAAAGATGACGAAGATAAAGTGATTTATGCGACAGCAACAGTCGGTGTGTCTTTGCCTGCTCACTATAAAGGGACTCACATGTCACGTTTTGTAGAGGTTTTGAACGAATGGAGAAGTAAAAAAAGCCTCGGAATAGACATGAAAGGTTGTGTTGAAGCTGTTGTAGAAAGGCTTGATGCGAAATCAGGATATTTAAAGTTTGATTTTAAATATTTTATAGACAAGATATCTCCTGTGACCGGAATTTCAGCGCCGATGTGCTATGATTGTACATTTGAGGGTATTCTTGATAATTATGGTGAAGAAGATGAAGAATACAGATTCTTTTTAGGTGTAAAAGTACCTGTAACAACACTTTGTCCTTGCTCTAAAGAAATCTCGGAATATGGTGCACATAATCAACGTGCAATTGTTTCTGTAAAAGTTACTTATCCTGAGGATGAACATATTTGGATTGAAGATTTGGTATCGGAAATCGAAAAGTGCGCATCTTCTGAATTATATCCGCTTCTAAAGCGTGAAGATGAAAAATATGTAACAGAGCACGCTTACGATAACCCTAAATTTGTAGAAGATGTTCTGCGCGATGTTGTGTTATTGCTAAGAAATAATGATAAAGTTGATTCATTTGAAGTAGAATGTGAGTCATTAGAAAGTATACATAATCATTCAGCTTGGGCTTATCAGGAAGAATAAAAAAAGACTGCTTGCAATTCGCAAGCAGTCTTTTTATCTTAAGAAAAGTTCTATTCTTCTTCAGAAGTTTCTTCTTCAACTTCTTCAACTTGAATATCTTCTTCATCATAAGCTTGTTGATTCATTTCTTCTTCGATTTCTTCTTGAATCTCATCAGAATCAACCGCTCTTTCTTCTTCAACTTCTTCTTCATATTCGTAGTTGTTAGCGTTGCGAGCAGCTTCTTCATCTTCCATTTGAGAAAGTGATTTAATATCAATCTTCCAGCCTGTTAGTCTGTGTGCAAGTCTTACGTTTTGACCTTCACGGCCGATTGCTAATGAAAGCTGATCATCAGGAACTACTACAAGAGCATCTTTTGTTTCTTCATCATCAGTCATAATATCAACTGAAATAACTCTAGCAGGAGAAATTGCGTTAACAATATACTCAACAGGGTCTGGTGACCATCTTACGATATCGATTTTTTCGTTTTTCAATTCACCAACAATAGTTTGGATTCTTGAACCACGAGGTCCGATACAAGCACCTACTGAATCAACTTCAGGGTCATTTGACCAAACAGCGATTTTTGTTCTGAAACCTGCTTCACGTGAAATTGATTTAATTTCAACAATTCCGTCTTCAATTTCAGGAACTTCAAGCTCAAATAATTCTCTAACGATTTCTGCATGAGCATGTGAAACAATAACTTGCGGAAGTCTGTTTGTTTCTTTTACGTTAAGAACAAATACTCTGATTCTGTTACCAGGCTTGTAGTATTCGCGAGGAATCTGTTCTCTTTGAGGCATAATTGCATCGGTTTTACCAATGTTAACAATTACGTTTCTGTTTTCAACTCTTTGGATAATACCTGTTGTTAAAGTACCTTTCTTTTCTAAGAATTCGTTAAGAATATTATTTCTTTCAGCATCTCTGATTCTTTGTGTGATAACTTGTTTAGCTGATTGAGCTGCGATTCTGCCGAATTGATCTGGAGTTACTTCAATTTTAACTTCGTCATCGATTTCAACTTCGTCGTCAATTTCTTGAGCTTCTTCAAGGGAAATTTGAAGTTCAGGATCTTCAACTTCTTTAACAACTAATTTAGTTGAAAATACGCCAATTTCACCAGTTTGTTCATCTAAAATAGCCTCAATGTTAGCAGCTTCTTTAACATGCATGTGTTTTTTGTAAGCAGCTACCATAGCGTCGCATAATGATGCAATTAGAACATCTTTTGATATTCCGCGTTCTCTTTCAAGCTCTTCACAAGCTTCAAATAATGCTGTACCGATTTTAATCATTATCAATATTCCTTTCTTAATTATTAATCAATATATAATTTTGCAGACTGGATGTTTTCTTTAGGAATTTGTAATTCTTCTCCATCATCAAAACGGAAGAATTTTAAACCCTCATTATCATCCCAGTCAAGAATTTCGCCTTTAAAAATTTTTTCTGTTTCACCTTCAAGTGGAGTTTTTAACTTCAAACTGATTCTTCTGCCTTTAAATATTACAAATTCTTTATCAGATTTGAATTTACGTTCCAAGCCAGGAGAAGAAACCTCAAGGTAGTATTTAACTGGAACAAGTTCGTCCAAAAAGTCGTTTAAGCTTCTTGTAACCTTTTCGCAATCGTCAAGAGTAACGTCTTTTTCATAAGAATAAAGATATATTCTTAGAAACCATCTATGATTCTCTTTTGTGAATTCAATCTCAATTGGAATCAAATTGTAACGCATTGCAGTGTTTTCAATAAGCGGTGTGATTTTCTCTAAGATTTCAAAACGGTTAATATCTTGTTTCATAACACTCCTTAAATAAAAGAAGAACGGGGAAACCGTTCTTCTTTTAAGAAACTATTGACACAAACAGTTTAACAGAAATTAATAAAAAAGTAAAGAGGTGAGTTTTTAAAGTCCAAAAATTAAAAAAAAGCTTGAGTTTAGGGAACTCAAGCGGAAAAAGGGAAAAGGGATTATTAAATTTAAAAAGGAAAATTTTATTAAGAGAATATACCGAATGTTCTGTCGATATTATCTGAAATTACTTTTTTAACTGAATCGTATTCTGTAGTTAATGCTTGACGTTCAGTTTCAAGTTTTGACAATGTCATATCGTGTGCTTTGTCTTTTTTATCAATATCTTTAAGTGATTTTTCGTACTTAGCTTCAGCTTTTTTAACAGCAGTTGAATCAACAGCAGAAACTTCTGTGTAGCCAATGCAAGTATCAGAGCTTGGAGAAGTTGTGTTCATTGTATATTTGCCGTTTTTGTCTTTTTCAAATGTTTCAATAGTAAATTTACCGCATTGAATCATTGATGTTAACCATTCGCTGTTGTTTGCAGCATCGCCAAAGCTTCCGTTATAGTCAGAAATTGGAACACATCCACCGCACATTTTAATCTGGTTGAATAAATTGATGAAGAAATTGAATTTATCAGTATCATATTGTGATTCTGCCATAGATGCGTCATTGCCAGGTACGTTATCTAGCTCAATCTTTTCTGTACAAATTTCTTTACCATAAAGTCTGTATAATTCGTCTCTGTAGTTTTGAAGAGTTCCTTCATAAGCCTCTTTTTTGTCTTCAGGAACGGATGAATCGTCGTATATATCCTTGTCTTCTCCAACATAATCAGTAAGAGCTTTTCTATATCCTGCAAGTTTAGATTCAGTTTCTTTATCAGCTTTATGTCTGTCGTAAATAGCTTCTTCTTTAGCTTTTATAATACTGTCAGTATTAGTAGCTGCATTCATTTCTCCACCTAACATAGCTGTTGCGAATGCAAATGCGTCTTGACCTTGGTATTGATTGTAAGCATCATAAACAGCGCTTTCTACTACTAATAAACCACGTTCGTTGCGTAAGCCGTAAACACTTCCATCAGAAGGGGTTACTCTATTTGTTGAGAATAAATTGTTGAAGTTAGCAGTAACACGGGATGTTTGACCGTTATCAATCATTGCAACAGTCAAAGTCTGAGCGTCTAACGCAGCCACGTATTCGTTGTAAACTTGGTCAGACTGCGTAGCGAGCTGTACCTTGGCATTCTGGATAGATTGTGCCTGGTACTCTACATCATGTATTCTTGCTGTAAGACTCAGCAAGCGTGCTTGTGATGCCGCCATTCCCATTTTCGTTTGCTTCCTTTTTGTTTGTCCCTTTCTATGTATTACGGCATTATTGGGCCAAAACTTTAGGATTTAAGGGAATATTGTTACATTTCGTTACATTTTTCTTTTGAATTTCGATAACCTATTCCTGCTCTGTAACCTGAAACGGCATACATTAGTGGCAATGCTGGTTCTATCCATTTTAATCCGGACATTACAGCTACTGTTGCAATATCATCAGTATGTAAACCAATATCAAGAGCTTCAGGGTGTCTTGGTGTAAATTCGGCTTTTGACTTAAATATAGGATTAATAATTTTTTCTCCGATGATATTGGCAATAGCACTTCCTCCAATAACACCTGTTGTTATTATTCCACCAATCATAGCTAATGCACGAGGAGTTTTTGAACGAATATTGAGTTTTTCCATAATTCCAAGCGCAGCACCAGCTCCAATATTGCATAGAAAAATGTTTGCGAGATATTGATAGGCACCCTCTTTAATTTTGTCTGCAAGTTTCTCTTTTGAGTTTTCCTTTGCCAATTTATCACCAAGTATTCCACCTGTGATGCCTCCAATTACCGGTATAAGTCCAAATAATGAAAGTCTGCCAATTTCTGAAAAAATTTCTTTAGAAGTTATATTTTCAGGTTCGGGAATTAGCTTATTAAAACTGTCCCTATCCATTGTTTCATATAATCTTTTAATTTTTTTTGGTGATAAAATTTTATTTTTTAATATATCTTTGTCAAAATTCTTTTCTGCTCTAAATAATTTATCAGTTATTTTGGGTGCAGCAATTGCTGATGCAACTGTAAATGCCATTGTTGTTCCAAGTCTTATTGCAGTTTTTTGTTTTTTATTTTGAGGAGCATTTTTTACCTCATTATAGGTGTATATGCCTGCACCTCCAGTAAGTATATATGGTACTGTTTTTTGAAATTTTGCAACCAAAACTGGCTGGTCAAGAAACTTGCCTGCAATTTTAAGTATGTTCATAATTTTAAATTACCTTTGTTTTATAAAGTCTTTGATTTTCTGATAAGCATTATCTGATATGACATGTTCGATTCTACAAGCATTTTCAGATGCTTCTTTTGTATCAAGCTTAAGTATTTCTTCAAAAAAGCGTTGTAAAATACTATGTTTGGAGACAATGTCTTGTGCTTTTGCTCTACCTTCATCAGTCAGTTTGATAGTTTTGTCATAAACAATTAATCCTTTGGAATGTAACTTTTTCAATGCTTCAGTAACTGATGCTCGGCTAATATTAAGTATTTTAGAAATATCTACTGCTCGTACAGTATTTCCTGCTCTTTCAAAGTTGCAGATAACTTCAAGATAATCTTCAAGACTAGATGTTAAATTACTATTCATAAATTAATTGTAAGGCGTGCCTAACAAATTGTCAAGTTATGCAACTAAATTTTTGCTCTGTTCATAGTCATATGTGCCAGGAAATGCGTTAACGCCTGTTGTTTTTCTTGTTATATAGTATTGAATTTTCGGAATAAACGTGGATAAGAATAGTGCTGCTACTGTGAAACCGGCAGCAAAATTTATTCCGTTATACATCATATTTTTATTTTTAACTTTCTTTAGTAAGTCATTATTGACTTTACCATCTTTTGCTTCTTTGCAAATTGTTTCTGCATATTCAATCATTTCTTTTTTAAGGTTTTCAAGTTTGCTGTTTGAAACAAATTTAAAGTCATTACTGGCAGCTCCGCCTGTAAATTCATTGTATGCTTTGCTAAGAAGTTGTGGATCAGTAATTTTTACATTATTTATTGCATCTAAAAGTTGTTGCTTTGTAATTACAGAATTATATAATCTTCTTGGCTGTAAGTCAGACATTTTTCTAATTCTTGACATTAATTCCGAATCGGTAATAATTGATTCAAGTTCGCATACTTTTACAACTTCAAGCGGTTCTGAATTAAACAGTTTTGCTAAAGCAGATGGTTTTTCTACTTCAAATTTTATATTTTCAGGTAGTTTGATTTCTGATGCTTTTTTACCTATAACTGCTTTTTTAAAGTCTTCAACGCTCATTTCTCCGTTATGAGATTTTAAGAACTCTTGTAAATATTTATCTACGGTTTCAACTGTAGATGGATTTAATCTTGTTGCTTTACCACTTTCTATCAAGTTTAAAAGGTTTCCGATATGACCTTGAGCCCACATATAAAAATAAATCGAGCCTAAATCTCTAAATGCGATTTCTCTTCGTTCTTCTTTTGTTCTGGCGTTGTACATTCTACCACCAGCAATACCAAAGTCAGTTGAGAGAAGCTTTCCTGTATTGGTGTTCTCTATAGCATTTGTAAATACGTTTAATGCCCCGATAGCACCTTTAAAAGAAGGATTTTGTCCTGTATTTGTTTCCGAATTTGATTTTATTTGGTTTTCGATGTCTTTTTTATTGTTACTTACAGTTTTTGTAATGTAGTGGTTGATTGGTGGTACCACAAAACCAATAAATAAGTTAGCTAGGACAACACTGGAAAGTACTTTTGCACCTTTTAATAATGCGACCTGTTTTGCAGAGAATCCTTTTGGTGCAACTTTTTTCATGAAATTATCAAAAGGTCGTCTTAATACGTGGTCTGTTCCTACATCAAAATTTGCACCAGATTTTTTTAGTATTTTACCTAAAAGTTTATCACCAAGTTCATTAAGGGCAGCAACACCGCATAACCAGGTGATAGAGCCGGTTGTTTCTTCCAAAAAACGCTCTCTGGCTTCGTCGCCTTTACCTCTTTTATAAGCTTGCCATGTTCTTCCAGCAACTACAACACTCTCTAATGCAACAATTGGAGCCATTGCATCTTTTTTTGTCATATTTGTTATAAATCTGGCCATTGAGCCACTGGTATTAGATATTGGATTCAAACAAATAACCTTTCTTCACATATCGACTGTAGTAGTTAATGATTGTAAAAATTTTTATTTGACAATTTTAGCTTAAATTGTTACAAAAGTAAAAAAATGTTTACAATTCTTTGAAAAATTTTAATGACTACTTGTAATTTTAATTTGTTTATTTTACGATAGAACCAAATGTATAAGATAGTCAAAATATAAGGAATAGCAAAAATGAATCCTATTATTAAAAATTTAGAAGCTGAATACACAACTCGTGAATTACCAGAAATGAATCCTGGTGATACTGTTAAAGTATTCTGCCGTATCGTAGAAGGTAATAAAGAAAGAATCCAAGCTTATGAAGGAGCTATCATTGCTGAGCATGGTTCTGGTATCAACAAAACAATTACTGTAAGAAAAGTATTCCAAGGTGTTGGTGTTGAACGTGTATTCTTAGTATACTCTCCACGTATTGAAAAAATCCAAGTTCTTAGACGCGGTGATGTAAAACGTGCTAAGTTATACTACTTGAGAGAACGTTCAGGTAAAGCAACTCGTATTAAGGAAAAAATTGAAA
>CAMTNN010000047.1 GCA_947073895.1 uncultured cyanobacterium | reverse complement strand
GCTCAACAGGATAGGGGCTAAAGAAGTTGATAAAAAAGATTTTAATGATGCAAAAACTCCTTACGATAAAGCTGCTTATAAGTACGAAAAGAAATTAAACAAAAAAGAACGTCCTAATAATTTCTTATCAGGTATGATAAACGGTTTAATGATGCCTTTGACTCTTCTTGGTGGAGGATTTGTAGGAATTCCTGCGTATTTTGCAGGTAATAGTTTGAACAGATATTTTGTTGCTAATAAGGAAGATAAAAACAAATCTATTAACGGATATGTTGAAAATCTTAAGAGTGATGGAATTATGCATGCTGCTGTCGTAGCTGCAACGGCTGTTCCAATGGCTAAGAAGGTTAAATGGACAAATGTATATGATAAAAACTTGAAGTCTGCAACTGATAAACTTGTTAATGCTGCCTTGAAAAAATCCGAATTTGAAGGTAGGACTACTTATCAAGAATTAGAAAATATGCTTCTTGAAACTAATGCAATCAAAGATATTCTTGATGGTAAAATCACTCCTGAAATGGAGCAGAAAATAAAAGCTCTCTATGGCGATGCAGAATTAAATTCTGTTGAAAAACAAATAGCAGCTCTTACGGAAGAAAATATTTTTGCAGTAAAATTCCTGCAAATCGGAGAAGGTGGCAGAATGGCAGAAGCTTTGCGTGAAAACTGTCCAAGAACCCGTAATGATGCTGAGATAAAAGCGTTTTTGGATGAAAAACTCGGAAGTGGTTATGTTTTCAAAAAATGTCTCGGTGTTGGTACTATAGCAGAAACATATCTTGTTACTAATCCTGAAGGCAAAGATGTCTGTGTTAAGGCTTTGAAGAAGGGAATTACTGCTGAAAAAATTCTTGAAGATAAAAAGAAGTTTGTTGAACTTATTAATAACCTTGAAGGAAAATCACAGCAAGAAAAAGATTATCTTCTCAAAAATATTGAAGATTTAGCAGAAGGTATTGGAAAAGAAGTTGATTTTAAAAATGAAGCAGAGGCTGCTAAAAAACTCGTAGAATTTACTAAAGCAGCTAAAGTCGTAAAACCGATTGAGGTTAAAAATGGCGTTTATATAATGGAAAAAGCTGAAGGCATAAGTTTGGATTCATTATTAAAACTTTCTCGTGAACGCTCTTGGCTTAATTGGCAAGAACGCCATTTAGCGAATTTAAAAGCAGGTAAACTGAGTAAATGGGACGAAAAACACATTGCAGAAACAGGTAAATCTCGTGAAGAGTTTATACAAAGGAGAATAAAGCAAGTAGAAGAAGATATTGTAAGACAAAAAGAAAGGATTGCTAAAATTGAAGCAAGAACTCCTGATATCGGCGAGATAAAAATGGATGATGCGGATGCTAAATATCTATTTGAAGAATATATGAAAGTAATGGTAGAGCAATTCTACAAAGTAGATAAATCAGGTAAAACTCTGCATGCTGATATTCACCCTGGTAATATTTTCATTGATTATAATGCTATGAAACATCGTAAAGGCCAAATCTTTACTTTGATTGATACAGGTAATACGATTGATATGTCGGCTTCACATGCAATGAATTCTTTGAAATTTACAACTTATATTCAAAGGGCAGATGTTCCTGATATTGTTGAATATATGTTGGAAGGGGCAAACCTTGAAGCAAGCGGTTTAACAAAAGATGAAGCAAAAGAAAAGATTGCTGCCGAGTTGAAAAAATGTTTCTTTGATAATGAAACTGCTTTAGAAGAAGTGACTACAAGCAACTTATATTCTATGACTGCTAATATTATGAAAAAATATAATATTATGCCAAGTTCAAATCAGCTTAACTTAGATAAAGCAAGAACTTCTGCAAATAAATCATTTAATGCTATGTTGGAAATGTGGTATAGACAGCAAGATGAAAAAATTAGTTCAAAAGAAGGTGCTGCTCAAGTCGGAGCTGGTTTGGGTATGCTTAAAGATATGCTGGACTTGCAACGTACATTTAACAGTATGAAATCTAAGCAAGAAAAAGCTAACTTGCGCCAGTTGTCGCCAATGGATGCAATTAAATATAGAAAGAATCCTAACTTGCTTCCAACAAATGACGAAAATTATCTGATTTATAAGCTAAAACAACAAAAGAAGCCGGTTATAGATTAATGCTTTGCTTTATTTGCAAAACTAAAGGCATTTTGCCTAATTCACGAATTTGTCTTTCAAAGTCGGATATATCAGCTTTTATTTGTTCAAATGTGTTATAGTGCATTGGAACAACTGCACTAACTCCAAGCCATTCCGCTGCTTTCACCGCGTGTTCAACGTCCATAGTATAATGTCCGCCTACGGGCAGTAGAGCAAAATCAGGCTGATATAATTCTCCGATTGTTTTCATTTCACCTGTAAGTGCTGTGTCGCCGGCATGATAAATAATTTGTCCTTCGATTTCAAAAATATATCCGCAAGGACATCCACCGTTGAATTTGTAATCAATAGAACTTGAATGAAAAGCAGGTACTGCAATGACTTTTCCCCACGGGTAATTTATCCATGAGCCTAAGCCTATACCGTTTGATTTTGCACCTTGTTCAGCACAATAATGTGCAAGTTCAAATATTGCAGTAATTGTTGCGCCTGTTTTTTTAGAAATCTCAACAGCGCTTCCTAAATGGTCTCCATGAGCGTGGGTTACAAAAATATCTGTTATTCCTTCCGGCTTGTAGTCAGGTGACATTACAAGAAAAGGGTCGATTAAGATTTTACCGTTTTTTGTTTCAATCTCAAATGCGCTGTGTCCCAAATATGTTAGTTTCATTTTGCTCTCTCCATTAGTTTGCGTAAACGTTTATATTCTTTTCCCCATTTTTGCATTGATTCGATTACGGGTCTTAGGGTATAACCTATATCTGTTAAATAATATTCCACAAAAGGGGTTGTTGATTCGATTTCTTCTCTGATTATGAGCCCGTCTTCTTCCATGTCTTTAAGACAGGCGGTTAAAACTTTTGCTGTACAGCCCAGATTTTTTTTGAGCTCAACAAAACGCATTTCTTTCTTAAGAAGCTCTTTTATAATAAGAATTTTCCACTTCGCGCCAACGAGTTGTAAAACTACACTTACAGGGTTGGTTGAGAGGTCTTTATATTCCATAATATATTTACCCCTATTTGTCCTCTTTATTTTTTTCGGCAAAAGCCCAAAGCTCTGTTAGCTTTTCTTTTATCCCAAATCTTCCAAACCATTTTAGAACTAATCTTTCTTCATACCCCAGACCGCCGTTTATTTTTGAAAAATCATTCAAAGAATATGTAGCTTCTGAGATAGAAATACGGATAATTACATGTTGTTCCTGAGTTTTTGAAGGATCCATCCAGATTTTAATATTGTTGTATTTTGCAGTATTCATAGTTTTAACGTTGTGAGCGTCCGATTGCTCTTGCGTTATAAACTTTTTCAAGCTGTCTTCCATATCTTTAAATGATGCCATTCTATCTATCCTTAATTATTTAAACTATGTATCGGAGCAGGGATTCTGCCGCCTCTGTTAACAAAATTTGCTGATGATAAATGATTTACTCTCATAATAGGAGCTTCTCCTAATAAACCTCCGAAAACAACAGTGTCACCCACATTTTTATTTGGAGCAGGGATAATTCTAACTGCAGTTGTCTTTTTATTTATCATACCGATTGCCATCTCATCAGCTATCATTCCTGCAATTGTTGTAGAAGGTGTGTCACCAGGGATTGCAATCATATCAAGCCCTACAGAGCAAACACAAGTCATTGCTTCTAATTTATCAAATGTTAAATGTCCTTCTCTAGCAGCTTCAATCATTCCAGCGTCTTCCGAAACAGGTATGAATGCTCCTGAAAGACCGCCGACGTATGAGCTTGCCATGATACCGCCTTTTTTAACAGCGTCATTCAGCATTGCAAGAGCAGCTGTTGTACCGTGAGCACCTGCGTGTTCTAAACCCATAGCTTGAAATATTTGTGCTACGCTGTCTCCGATTGCGGGAGTTGGTGCAAGTGACAGGTCTATTATTCCGAAAGGAATGTTGAGTCTGTCAGATAGTTTACGACCTACAAGTTCACCAGCTGCAGTAATTTTGTATGCAGTTTGTTTGATTTTATTTGCAAGAATACCCATATCTGCATCTTTGTGTAAATCAGCAATCGCAGCTCTTACAACACCCGGGCCTGATACCCCGATATTTAATACGCATTCAGGCTCTCCATATCCGCAGAAAGCTCCTGCCATAAAAGGATTATCACCAACGGAGTTGCAGAATACAACAAGCTTTGCTGCCCCTAAACCGTCTTTGTCAGCAGTTAACTCTGCTGATTGCTTTATGATTTCGGACATTTTTAAAACAGCGTCCATATTTATACCGGCTTTTGAGGTTGCAACGTTAACGGATGAGCATAATCTTTCTGTTGTTGCAAGGGCTTCTGGAATGGATTCAATAAGTCCTAAGTCGCCGGAAGTAAATCCTTTTTCTACGAGCGCAGAAAATCCGCCGATAAAATCTATTCCAAGATTCTTGGCAGATTTATCAAGAGTCTGTGCAATTTTTACGTAATCTTTGCGTGAACAGCTTTCACCAATTAGAGAAATCGGAGTTACCGCAATTCTTTTATTAACAATTGGTATTGAATAGTCATTTTCAATATCATTGGCATATTTTACCAAATTGCAAGCATATTTCTCAAGTTTTCTCTGAATTTTATCGCATACAATGTTAACATCCTCTGAAATACAGTCTCTGAGGCTGATTGCTAAAGTTACGGTTCTGATATCAAAATTGTGTAACTTTATCATATTAATTGTGTCTAAAATAAGGTTTTCGTCAAATATTTTCATAGTTTCTTTAGTATACCATATTTGAAAGAAAATTTGAATATTTTCGTGTATAATAAAAATAATAACTTGGAGGTATGTATGCTTGTTGTAATGAATAAAAACGCTACATCTGAGGATATCCGTCGTGTTTCGGAATTCCTGGAATCAAAAGGTTTTGAAGCAAGAGTTTCTTATGGCGAAGCCAGAATTTTAGTTCATGCAATAGGCGTGAAAGATGTTGACCAACGTGATTTTGAACTTCTTCCTGCTGTAAGTGAGGTTTTAAGAGTCACTACAAGTTATAAGCTTGCAGCAAGAGTTTCTCAAGGCTGTGATACTATAGTGGAAGTTAACGGAGTAAAATTTGGTGACAAGTATGCAGGGCTTATTGCAGGTCCTTGTACGATTGAATCTTATAATCAGATGGATGCTACCGCACAGGAATTAAAAGATTCCAATGTAAAAATTATTCGCGGTGGCGCATTCAAACCAAGAACCAGTCCTTACGCATTTCAAGGTATGGGAGAGGAAGGTTTGAAAATTATAAGAAGTGTTGCTGATAATCATGGTATGGCTGTTGCTTCGGAAATTATGGATACATCTCAGTTGGATATGTTCATGAAGTATGTTGATATTTTGCAAGTTGGTGCAAGAAATATGCAAAACTTCAATTTGCTTAAAGAATTGGGAAAGGTTCATCGTCCTATAATTTTAAAACGCGGATTGTCTGCAACTTATGAAGAATGGCTTATGTCTGCCGAGTATATTATGGCGGGCGGTAATAATCAAGTTATTCTTTGTGAAAGAGGTATTAGAACTTTCGAAAAATTTACACGAAATACTCTTGATTTATCTGCAATTCCTGTTATTAAAAAATTAAGTCATTTGCCGATAATTATTGACCCAAGCCATGCAACAGGACTTCGAGACAAAGTTGAGCCGATGTCACGAGCAGCAATTGCAGCAGGTTGTGACGGTTTGATAATTGAAGTCCATCACAACCCTGATTGTGCTATGTGTGATGGCGCGCAATCACTTTATCCATGGCAATATGATTTGTTGTATAAGCAGATTAAACAAATTGCGCCGATTATTGGTAAAGAAATTGTTTAATCTAACTGCGCAGAGCTTCGTTAAGAAGCCATCCGTCTGAGCGAAAGTGGGCATAGTTGTTTTTGCCCACGTACTTTTTAGCTTTTTCACTGGATTTAAGCCAGTTATCCAGTATTATAAGAGCTTTTCTTAATAAATCATAGCCGTATCTTTCTATGAGTGAGCCGTATTGGCTCGGAGTAAGTATGACCAGTTCGATATCAGGTAATTCAATGTATATTCTTGAGTCTTGCCTCGGGCGTCCACCCTTTTTCCCATTTTTTATGCAACTTAATCTTTTTCTATCAATGTTCATTTTCCTTTGGTGCTCCAATTCTTCTTACTAATTCCATGACTGATTCTTTCATTTTGCATTGAAAAGAACTTTCTAAAAAATAAATTTTATTAAGATTGCATCGAGAACAGGTACATCCGATGCGATAACAATCAATTGCAGCGGATGTCCAATTTTTAGCAATCGGCTCGCTGCGTGGAGTATTGTATATAAACGTACTAATTTCATTTCCCCCCTTTTTAACTATTCCTAAAAACGCAAATATGTGATAATTTGTTTGACAAATGTCAATCTTTATGTTTAAATATCTTACATAACCTGACATTTTGTATTTCTATTGTAAGATGATATGATACAAATGTCAAGTGTTAATTTATTTTATTAGGGTGAAAAATGAGATTAGATGAATTAATATCAATAATTGCGCAAAAAACAGGAAATGGGATAAATCAGTCTATGCTGGCTGAGAGTCTCGGGATTACTCGTCAGACTGTTAGCAATAGGATTAAAAACGGTAGTCAGGTTACTGTTAGCGAATTGAAAAAAATTGAAGAATTTTTTGGAATAACATTATTTAATGATTCTTTAGCAAAGGAAGGCGATGTTGCCCATATAGATTATTATACAGATGTATTTGCAAGCTGTGGTCTTGGTAGTATCGTGTTTTCTGAAGAAAAAATTAAGCTTCCTGTATCAACACTTTTGATTGGAGGATTTTCTAAACAAAAAACCTATTCAATGATTAACGCTACGGGTGATAGTATGTCACCGACAATAGATAATGGTGATAGATTGATAGTAGAACATTGGAATGGTAATCAGATTCAGGATAATAAAATTTATGTATTTTGTTTTAATAATGAGTTCTTTGTAAAACGATTATCAAAGAACTTGGATGAGATTATTATTAAATCCGACAATCCGGATTACCGAGCACGGACGATTAATGGAACAACTGCCAATGAGCTTATACTTGTAGGTAAAATCGTCGGAGTAATAAAATCGTTAGCATAACAAAAAGGGTTTTGCATAAAGCAAAACCCTTTTTATTTAAAACTTTATTTTTGACTAAGCACGTTTGCTTCCAGAAATAGCGATTTGGTGTCTGCCTTTAGCACGTCTTCTGTTTAATACTTCACGACCGCCAGGAGTTGACATTCTTGCTCTGAAACCGCTTACGTGTTGTCTTTTAATCTTTGTTCCTTCTAATGTACGTCTCATTGTTCTATTTCCTTTTCAGCTAATTTTACTTATAATAATCTTATACTAAATAAAACATGGCTTTTAGTCAACATGAGAGGGGTTTGAATTATGAAGAAATATAACAAAATTGGTTTTATTGGCTGCGGAAAGATGGCAGGAGCTATTATTCAAGGGGTAAATGGAAAGGGTTTTGAAATCTTGGCTTCTAAATCATCTCCTGATAATTTAATAGAGACTTCTAAAAAACTTGGAGTTGAGATTACTCTTGATAACAAGTTTTTGGTTCAAAATTCCGAAGTTATTTTTCTTGCAGTGAAACCTAATCAGGTTGAGGCTGTTTTAGAAGAGATAAAAGAGTTTATAACCCCTGAAAAATTAATTGTTTCAGTTGCAGCCGGAGTTACAACAGGATTTATTAAAAATATTATTAAAACAAATCGTGTTGTTAGAGTTATGCCGAACACTCCTGTTTTTGTTGGAGAAGGTATGAGCGGGATTTGCGGAGAAAATGAGGATGATGTAAATTATGTTAAATCATTGATGGAATCAATCGGAAAATCTATTGTTGTAGATGAGTCTCAAATTGATATTGTTACTGCAATCTCCGGTTCAGGTCCTGCATTTTTCTATAAAGTTATTAACGATATTGCTCGTGCAGGTGAAAAACTCGGTTTAGATTATGAAAAATCTCTTATGCTTAGTATCCAAACGGCAATTGGTTCTGCAAAAATGGCATTGAATCGTGAAATTTCAATGGAAGAACTTGTCTCAAATGTTGCAACAAAAGGCGGATGTACCCGTGTTGGTGTAGATGTTATGGAAGAGGTTGATACAGAAAAGATTTTTTATGATGTTATAAAAGATACTGCTCAAAAAGCCAAGGCTTTAGGGAAATAATAAAAGGGGGCATTTTAAATGCCCCCTTTTTTTAATATCTTTCTAAATATCTATCGAGTTCCCACTGTGAAACATAAGTTCTAAATGAATCCCATTCGATTTCTTTTGCTGTTACAAATTCGTCTACGATATGCTGACCGAGAGCTGTTTTCACAATTAACGAGTTTTGCATATAATAAAGTGCTTCTTTTAAACTTCCAGGTAAAGATTCGATTTTAAGTTTCTTTCTTTCCTTATCAGAAAGTTTATAGATATTTGCTTCAACAGGTTTTGGAGGTTCAATCTTATTTCTTACACCGTCTAAGCATGCTGCAAGAATTGTTGCAAACGCTAAGTATGGGTTACAACTTGGATCAGGAGAGCGAAGCTCTACACGTGTTGAAATTCCACGTTTTGCAGGAACTCTTAATAATGCACTTCTATTAGCAAGAGACCAAGCCATATATACAGGTGCTTCGTAACCAGGTACTAATCGTTTATAGCTGTTTACAGTCGGGTTGAGAATCGCTGTTATGCTTTTAATATGTTTTAGCATTCCGCCGATTGCGTAACGTGCTGTATCAGAAAGTTGGTATTCTGAATTTTCATCATAGAAAGCGTTTTTGCCATCTTTGAACAGTGAAATATTACAGTGCATACCAGAGCCGTTAATTCCGTAAATAGGTTTTGGCATAAAGGTTGCGTGAAGACCATATTGTGCTGCAATTGAACGAACGGCTACTCTAAATGTTGCAACATTATCAGCTGTTGTTAAAATGTCTGAGTATTTGAAATCAACTTCATGCTGACCGTCTGCAACTTCGTGGTGAGAAGCTTCTATATCAAAGTCCATTTCTTGAAGTGTGCTTACAATATCTGCACGAACAGCTTCGCCTAAATCATCCGGGCCAGCGTCATAGTATCCTGCTCTGTCGTGCATTCTGTCTGTAACATTTCCGTTTTCGTCTTTTTCAAATAGGAAAAA
>CAMTNN010000046.1 GCA_947073895.1 uncultured cyanobacterium | reverse complement strand
TTTTATACCTGTTTAGCAATCGGACTTAAGTATTACTAACTTATTTTGCCCCCTTCTTTAATATAATGAATTAATCATTTACATATACCAAAGTACAACAAACATAAGTAAATTTCAATTAGTTAAAATTTATTCTTCATCCTCTTTAATATATTGCAGACTTAGCCAAAGAGCTTATTCCAAAGATATTGACCTCCTGCTCCAATTGCGCCCATTATATGAGCCCAACCTTCAGATCCGTCGTTTGCCAAACCATCCATACGAGAATCCCTTTCGTGTAACATCCAGGTATTATTGTAGTAATAATAGAGATAAGACCCTTTTGGATGAGGATTCCTTGAGGCTCTGTAAGCACGTGAATTAAATTTGTTATTTTCAAATCCATCTTCTTGTTCAACCTCTCCTATTTCAACTTTTCTATTATTTTCAGGAGTGGTTTCAGTTTCAGTTTCAGTTTTTGTATCTTTATTAACAGAAACCATCTTTACAGTTCCTTGATTATAAGCCGCAATTGCATCTAATGCATTAGCACTTATAGTATCACTTTTGTTATCCATGTTTTCATGCGTAAGTTCGTTTACTTCTTCTGCAGTAATTTCAGTTTGTTTTACTTCACTTTCTAATTTGATTTCGTTTACTCTTGATTGTGGTACAAAATTTGGATTAATACCTGCCATTGTCTACTTCCTTTCTTTCTGTCATATCCTCTATGTATTTTGTAAATTACTTTATATGTAACGGCATTTTCTTGAAAAACTTTAGGGTATAAATAAAATTTTGTGCAAACTACTACTACTACTACTACTACTTTTTAGCCACTTAAAACTCGCATTTACAAAAATTAACACAAGAAAATGCATTAATTTTTATTATCATTTTTAAGTACTAAAAAAGAAGGTCTTGCTTAAGACCTTCTTTTTTATCTTTTCAATTTATTTTAACCCCTTGCACAAATGGTCTGTGCAACATAAACCCCTGAAGCAGAAGCTTGTATCAAACCTCTTGTTACACCGGCACCATCACCGATTGTAAACAAGTTCTTAACCCCTTCTGTTTCAAGTTCATTTGTTAATTTAACTCTTGCAGAATAGAACTTAACTTCAATACCATAGAGCAATGTATATCTTGAAGCCGTTCCCGGAGCAATTTTGTCCAAAGCAAACAGCATTTCAATAATGCTTTTCATTTGCCTGTAAGGTATTACAAGACTTAAGTCACCCGGTGTTGCACAAGTCAAAGTCGGTTCAATTATACTTGACTTGATTCTTTCAGGAGTTGAACGTCTTCCTTCCAACAAATCACCGAATCTTTGAACTAAAATACCACCTGCAAGCATATTAGCAAGACTTGCAATATGCTGACCGTATTGAATTGGTTCTTTAAACGGTTCAGTAAACTTTTCACTAACGAGAAGTGCAAAGTTAGTATTTTTTGTTTTAATATTCGCATAACTATGGCCGTTTACAGTTGCTATACCGTTATAGTTCTCTTGTACAACTTCACCGTTTGGATTCATACAGAAGGTTCTAACCGCATCTCCAAATGTTGGTGAATAATAAACCAATTTAGACTCATATAATTTATCAGTTAACGGTGCAAATACCGGTGCCGGTAATTCAACACGAACACCAACATCAACAGCATTGTTAACCATACCAATTTTATTCTTCGCAAATTCTTGAGTAAGCCAATCTGCACCTTCTCTTCCCGGAGCTATAATTGTATACTCTGCCTTTATTGTCTCACCATTATCAAGAACAATACCCTTTACTTGCTCACATTCAACAATAAGACTTTTAGCTGCTACATTATTTAAAATAGTAATTTTATCATCCAAATAATCTTGCATGTGTTTTAAAACATCAAGACTTCTTTCTGTTCCAAGGTGTCTAACAGGAGAATGAACAAGCTTAAGCTCAGCTAAAGCCGCCTGTCTTTCAATTTCTCGGAATGTTTCCATATCAGTTCCAAAAACTTCGTCAGTTGCACCATGTTCTAAATATAAATCATCAGCGTATTTAATATACTCTTCAACTTTTTCCCTGCTCATATAATCAACAAGGTGACCGCCAACATCAGGAGTAAGTGTAAGCTTGCCATCAGAAAAAGCTCCGGCTCCACCCCAACCGCATAGCAAACCGCAACGTTTACAGTTAACACATTTTGGAGAACCTGCTCTAATCGGACAAATACGTTTTTCAATTTTTTGTCCTTTTTCAATCAGCACAACTTTCCAATCAGGACGAAGTTTTACAATTTCAAGCGCAGAAAAAATTCCCGCAGGACCAGCCCCGATTATCGCTACATTATACATATCAACACTCCTATAAGCTATTACTTATTTACGATACACTAAAAAAAGCTGTAACGCAAGCAAGTATAAGAGTATAAAATATACTCTTCGCTTAAAGAACTGCTTCACTGAATAAAAAAATACTTAACCCAAGTTTTCCAAGAGTTGACCTATTTCAATATCCAATGATTTTGCTATATCAACAACTTTTAAAATAGTTGGGTGCAATTTTCCTGTTTCAATCAAACTGACTGAATTTCTTGAAATTCCAACCATTTCTGCAAGTTTTTCCTGTGATACGCATCTTCTTAGTCTTGCAACTTTAATGTTAATTCCTAAATTTTTTAATCTTGAATCTTCGCTCATAATATATATTTTAAAAATATAATTAGGAAATTATCAATAAATTATATTTAGAAAACTAATACTATATTTAGAATGTTATACTTTTAATAAAAAAAACCTCTTGTGAAAATTATATCACAAGAGGTTTATATTCTCTCTATTACACTATTCTTCTTCGTTAGAAGCTTCTTTACCACTTACTAATTCAGGAGAACCAAACATGCCTTCAATCTCTTCCAAGATTGCAGAAGGTTTTCTTGCCTGATTGCGTTGAGCAGCTCTCTTTTGAGCTTCTCTATCGCGTTCTTCATTAGCGTTAGACAAGTGGTGGAAACCTGTACCAGCTGGGATAAGACGACCAATAATAACGTTTTCTTTCAAACCTCTTAATAAGTCTTTCTTACCATCAACTGCAGCTTCTGTAAGAATTCTTGTAGTTTCCTGGAATGAAGCAGCTGAAATAAATGATTCAGTGTTCAATGAAGCTTTTGTGATACCTAATAACATATATTCACAAGTTGCTTCTGCACCTTCATGTTCTTTAACAGCTTTGTTTTCATTTTCAAATGTTTGAAGTTCTACAAGTTCACCAGGCAACAAGTTAGTATCACCAGGATCAACAATACGAACTTTCTTAGTCATTTGACGAACAATGATTTCAATATGTTTATCCGCAATTTCTACACCTTGTGAACGGTATACACGTTGAACTTCATCTACCAAGTACTGTTGAGCTTCTTCTGGTCCGCAAAGTCTGATTACATCGTGTGGGTTCAAAGGACCGCTTGTTAAAGGCTGACCTTTTTTAATTTTTTGTTTATTTTGAACCACAATGCTTGCATCAATAGCAAACTTAATTTCAGATCTTGAACCTTCATCAGTTACTAAGAATAATCTAGGTACATCATCTTCAATTTCGATTTCAGCAGTACCATCAGCTTCTGCTAAAATAGCACAATCTTTTGGTTTTCTTGCTTCAAGAAGTTCTTCTACTCTTGGAAGACCTTGTACGATATCGCCTGTTTTTTCTCTTTCGAATACCAATGTAGCAAGCATATCACCACGTAGTACCAAAGAACCTTCCATAACCTGTAACATTGTACCAGGGCTAATCAAGTATGGACGACCATTTCTGATTGTTACTGATTTTGCTGAAACATCAACGATTTTACCAGAAACAGTAGCTGTTTCACCAGATGAAGCTAATTCAGTATCAAGTTTAATAAAGTCGCCTTTCTTAACTGAAGGCTTATTCTTAGTTTCAATAACTGTTTCAAAGTTAGCACAGTTTACTAGTAATCTTCTTGATTCAGTTACATCACCTTTAACAGAAGCAACACCGTCATTGATAGCTAATACTTCAGTCTTAGCAACCGGAGTCTTAGGATCAATTACTTGACCGTTTTCAACAAGAAGTGATGTTTGAAGTGAAGCGTTCATCTTAGAATTACCTTCTTGTTCACGACGAACAATTAGAGTTTCCAATACAACAATCTTCAATTCTCCAGTTGCATCAAGCTCTACCAAACCTTTAAGGTGTGATAAGTAACCTTGCATTTGAAGAACTAATGATGTTCTTGTTAGAGTTGCACCGTCAAGATTTCTAACTCTAGCACCGTCTTTGAACTGTAACTGTGTTACAGGAACAATATTAATTAATTCATCAGTTGTATTGAATTCAATTGAAACTTCTTTTGGTTCAATAAACATAGGTTGAACAGGTCTAACCAAAATTTGGATAGGTCTGTCATCGATAGATTCTTCATCAAGAGAAGTTGTATCAATTTCTTCATCCAAATCATCGATATCTAAATCATCAAAATCCATTTCCATTATAGTAACAATAGAAGTTTCTTTTGCTTTTACACCTTTAGCAATTACAGTACCTGCTTCAACAACAGCACCTTCTTCAACTTTAAGTTCAGAAACACTTGATAAAGTATGAACTTCACCAGGTCTGATTGTTACTTCGTGGATAACTTCATTAAATTCTTTGAATTCTACAACACCATCAATATGGCAGTAGATATCTTTAACAACTTCAGTACCAGCTGTAACAAATGTACCGTTTTCAACCATTTTTAATGTTGCATCTTTGTTAACCTGATGAACTTCTTCTGGAACAAATACAATATTACCAGGTCTTGTAACGATTTGGTTGTCATCAACTTCTACATCAATATATCTGATTTCACCAGATGAAGTTACTGCGCATTCATCATCAACCAACTCAGCAATAATCATACCGTTTTCAACTGTTGTATCAACAGGAGCTTTAACGATATATTTTTCACCGTTTGATTTAACTGTCCACAATTGCTCTTTCTTAGTTTGTTCAAATGAAGCATTTGCAGGAGTTAATGATGCGATAACGATAGTAATTTCTTTACCATGAACAATCTTATTAATTTTATTCTTACCGGATTTAACTTCTTCGATTTCTAAGTCTTCAGCATATCTAACTTCACCGCCGTGTTCAGAAATCATAAGTGTCTCAGCTAGTTTATCACCTGATTTAACAGCTTGTTCATCGCTAACTAATACTTTTGAACCACCAGGCAAGTTATAAACATCACCACCGATAATCCAAACAATACCGTTTTTGTTAGCAGTTCTTGAAATGTTACCTTGTCTATCTTTCTTTTCATCTGCAACAAAGTCTTCAAATAAAACTTCACCTGACATATCAGAGTTGATATCTTTAGTAGCTTTTTCTGTCAAACGACCTGCATCATTTGAAGATGGTCTGAATTCAGCAAGTTTATAATCTTTTTCAACTTCTTGCCCGTCTTCAAAGAATATTGTAGCACCTGCCGGAATATGATATTTTTCAGTTTTCTTAGAACCAACAACTTCAATATCTGCTTCGTAAATAGAAACTCTAACAACATCCCCGTGACGAGTTCTAAGTTCTCTTGTTTTAAGCTTAGATGAAACTTTACCGGCAACTGTTGTATGAACTTCTCTTGTAGCTTCTTTAACGCCAACCGCACCACCTGTGTGGAAGGTTCTCATTGTAAGCTGTGTACCAGGTTCACCAATTGATTGAGCTGCGATAATACCAATTGCTTCACCAACATCAACCAATTTTTGAGTTGTAAGAGCCCAACCATAACATTTTTGACAAACACCATACTCAAGTCCGCAAGTTAAACCTGAACGAACCTTAAGCTCAGTAAGGTTAAGGTGAGAAATCTTTTTGATATCTTTTCTATCCATTGTTGTATCTTTAGCTACTAACAATGTTTTACCATCTTCATCAAAAATATCCTGAGCAACAGTTCTGCCTAATAATCTGTCAATAAGAGGTACAATAATATTGTCCCCATCACAGATAGGCTTCATATTGATATATTTGTCTCCGCCGCAATCTGCATCACGAATGATAACATCTTGAGCAACGTCAACAAGACGTCTTGTCAAATAACCAGAGTCAGCTGTTTTTAACGCTGTATCTACCAGACCTTTACGTGCACCGTATGAAGAAATGATGTACTCGGTTACTGACAAACCTTCTTTAAAGTTAGATGTAATCGGCAAGTCGATGATTTGACCTTGTGCGTCTGCCATCAGACCTCTCATACCAACCAACTGTGATACCTGTGATAAGTTACCTCTCGCACCGGAGAATGCCATCATATATACAGGGTTCAGTTTGTCAAAGTTTTCAACTACTTGTTCTGTCAACTTAGCTGTTGTTTCAGACCAAGTATCAATAACTTTTGTATATCTTTCTACTTCAGTAATTTCACCTTTAAGGTATCTGTTAGTAGACTTTTCAATTTCTGCTTCAGCTTCTTTTAATAGTTCCTTTTTAGATTCTGGAACTGAAAGGTCAGCAATTGAAATTGTAACACCTGATTTTGTAGCGTATCTGTAGCCCAAGTTTTTAAGTGTGTTTGCAAGTTCAGCAGTTTTAGCACCGCCGTATTCCAAATACATTTGAGCCAACAATTTGTTCAAACCCTTTTTGTCCATTTGTTTGTTAATGAACTCAGGAGCGTGACTTTTATGTGTATAAGTATTTTCCATATTACCTTTTCCTTTAATTTTCTATGCTAGCGCTTTTCTAACTGCTTTGTTGAAAATAATTCTTCCAACTGTAGTTTCAATTCTCTTACCTTTTTCATCACGTACTACAATCTTATCGTGAAGAGTGATTACCTTAGCTTCAAGAGCTGAAATAGCATCCTGGAAGTTATAGAAGTAACCTTTAACATCCATTTCCGGATTCTTCATAATTGTCAAGTAGTACATACCCAATACCATATCCTGAGAAGGAGTGATGATTGGTTTACCGTTAGCAGGAGCTAAGATATTGTTTGTAGCAAGCATAAGCATTCTAGCTTCTGTCTGAGCTTCAATTGAAAGAGGTACGTGAACAGCCATTTGGTCACCGTCGAAGTCAGCGTTAAATGCTGTACATACAAGCGGATGCAACTGGATTGCTCTACCTTCAACCAATTTTGGTTCAAATGCTTGAATACCAAGTCTGTGAAGGGTCGGAGCACGGTTCAACATTACAGGGTGTCCGTCAATAATCTCTTCTAGGATATCCCAAACTTTAGCGTCTGAGCGTTCTATCATTTTCTTAGCAGATTTAATGTTTTGAACATAGCCTCTTTCGATTAATTTATTAACAACAAACGGTTTGAATAATTCAATTGCCATTTCTTTTGGCAAACCGCATTGGTTAAGTTTCAATGTAGGACCAACTACGATAACTGAACGGCCTGAGTAGTCAACACGTTTACCTAACAAGTTTTGACGGAAACGACCTTGTTTACCTTCAATAATGTTAGATAATGATTTCAACGCTCTGTTGTTAGGTCCAACAACTGTTCTGCCGCGTCTGCCGTTATCGATAAGAGCATCAACAGCTTCCTGTAACATACGTTTTTCGTTTCTTACGATAATTTCAGGAGCACCCATTTCAAGAAGTCTTTGTAAACGGTTGTTTCTGTTAATAACTCTTCTGTATAAATCGTTCAAATCAGAAGTAGCAAATCTGCCACCATCTAACTGAACCATTGGTCTCAAATCAGGAGGTGTTACAGGTAATACATCCATAACCATCCAGGTTGGGTCAGTCTCGGAAGAAATTAATGAGTCAAGAAGTCTCAATCTCTTAATTAATTTACCTTTTTTCTGAACTGATGTAACACCGTTTGCTAATTCAGTTCTGATTTCTTCAGCAAGTTCTTTCACATTAATCTCAGCTAAAAGCTTTTTAATAGCTTCTGCACCAATACCAACTTCAAGCTTGCTTTCTTCGTTTTCCATTATAAAGTCTTCATATTCTTCTTCAGAAAGAAGTTGGAATTTCTTGAACGGACTATCTGCCGGATCAATTACAACATAGTTATTGAAGTAAATAACTTGTTCAAGATCTTTCAAAGTCATATCAAGTAATAAACCAAGATATGAAGGAATACCTTTTAAGAACCAGATATGAGAAACAGGAGCTGCAAGAGCAATGTGTCCCATTCTGTGACGTCTTACTTTAGAGTCAGTAACTTCAACGCCGCATCTTTCGCAGATGATACCTTTATGTCTAACTCTTTTGTACTTTCCGCAATAACATTCCCAGTCCTTCGTTGGCCCGAAAATTCTTTCGCAGAATAAACCGTCTCTTTCAGGTTTTAAAGTTCTATAGTTAATAGTTTCAGGTTTTGTAACCTCGCCATAAGACCACTTCAAAATTCTTTCAGGTGAAGCGATGCTTATGCGTATATAATCAAAATAATCAATACTTGTAGACAATTTCCTATCTCCTTATATTTCGCCTAATGTTGTAGAAGTTTCAAAGAAGTTGATATTTAACAACTCTGAATCAATATCTGATAAAGTTCTTTTTGGAGCTGCTTTGCGCAAATCTTCCATATCAGACATCAAGTCAACTTCAACACCATTTTTCTTAGCAACTGTAATATCTAAACCGATACTTTGCAATTCTCTTACAAGTACCTTGAATGACTCAGGAATACCAGGTCTTGGAATATTATCGCCTTTAACGATTGATTCATAAGCTCTGTTACGTCCGTTAACGTCATCTGATTTGATTGTTAACATTTCTTGAAGAGTGTAAGCTGCGCCGTATGCTTCAAGCGCCCAAACTTCCATTTCCCCAAATCTTTGTCCACCGAATTGAGCCTTACCACCTAAAGGTTGTTGTGTAACTAATGAGTAAGGGCCGGTTGAACGAGCGTGGATTTTATCATCAACCAAGTGAACAAGTTTCAAGATATAAGATAAACCAACTGCGATAGGTTCATCAAACGGTTCACCAGTTCTACCATCAATAAGGTAAACTTTACCGTCTTCTCTTACCCAATCACAACCTGATTCTTTGATACCTCTTACCAATTCAGCCTTTGTAGCGATTTCAGACTGGTTATCACCATATCTTTCATCGAATGAAGGAGCTTCATAGTGTTCTTTTGTCAAGTATGCAGCAAGACCTAGCAAGCATTCGTAAGTTTGACCTACGTTCATACGAGAAGGAACACCAAGTGGGTTCAATACGATATCTACAGGAGTACCATCAGGTAAGAATGGCATGTCTTCTTTTGGAAGAATTCTTGAAACAATACCTTTGTTACCGTGACGTCCAGAAAGTTTATCACCTACAGAAACATTACGT
>CAMTNN010000045.1 GCA_947073895.1 uncultured cyanobacterium | reverse complement strand
AACTTGCTCATATAAGAAGCAGATTGAAACTCCAGAAGAAGCTTAAGTAAGAGAGTTTTCGTTAAGATTTTCGACAGCTTCTTTTATGTAAAAACTTCTAAATGTGTTTATTTGGCTTCTGGTTTCTTCATCCATAGCTCCGGCAGCTGCCATTGCACTTGATGCGTTGGTGATTTTATTGAAGTTTAATATTTGTTCAGCATTACTTGCTGCTTCAAATTGTCCAAGAGCCCATTTTTTTGTAGCGCTGCTGGCTGTTCCTGAATTTAAGGATTCTATTGCAAGCTCCATTGTACTAACATTATTATCTTTTGCATATTGTTTAACGGCTTTGACTCCGCTTTGTATAGCTTTTTGTCTTGTTTCAGAAGTTTCTTGTTTTTGTATAGGAGTTTGTTGTTCTGCTGCTGCAGTTTGGTGTAATGGTGATGTAACTCGTGTTGCGTTACTTGCATTGCGCTTGTTTTGTGATTTTTGTAGAGCTTCATCTTGAGTAGACTGAGACTGATTTATAGACGGTTCTTCAATTCCAAATGTAGGAATTTCTTTTTGAACAGCAGACATGATTGTTTGTTGTTCACACTGAGTTTTATTTTCTGTTTTTGTATTGTTTTGAGTTACAATTTCCTGTTTACCGGATGTTTGTTTTGATGTTGTAATTCTATTAGCGTTACTGTTTGTAATAACATTTGTGTAGTTTCCACCGGTAGCATTATTTACTGTTTTTGTGAATTGTTGAGATGTAATTGTAAGTGAATTCTGATTAGAATCTACATAAGCAGATGCCATTGAATAAACTTCAGATTGAATACCTAAATCTGCTGTGTCTGTATCAATTTGTCCCAGAACGTTATCTGGTGTCGGGTAGTTTTGGTTACAGCTGGCACCAATCATAGAACCTGCGTAGTATGTGCATCGTACGCTGTTAATGTAGTATTCTTCTTCTTCGGTTAAAGTCTCACCGTTTTGAATTTTTGCGGCTAATGTTTGATTATAATTTTTTGTTTCTGCCAATGCTTTGAGAGAGTCTTCTTCTGTCATGTATTGGAAAGCTGTTTTGGAAATCGAAATGTTATCATCTTGAGAAGTCCGTTCTCCCAAAGCGTCTTTTGTTACAGTCATTGCTCTAAAATTGCCGGCAAGTCCTCTGGCAGTTGCTTGTTGAGCTTTAGTATCGTTTCCGCAGCTTGTGATGCTCAATTGCGCTGCAAGAGCACGCTTGCTAGCTTGTAACTCGCCAATAGCAGCTGTTAATGCTTCTTTGTGAAGCGGGTCTTTTGTATCGTTTAAAATGTCTCCGAATGTTTTTAACGCTTCGTCATAAGCTTCTTTTATTTTTTCATTGTCTCGGGTTGCGATTGCATCTGAGATTAAGCTTCTGAAATAGCTTTCTACATTTTCTTTTGTAACTGAATCATAACCTGCTTTTTTTAATCTATCTTCAATACTGGAAGAAAATCTAAACATGTCAGACCAACATCCACGTCCTGTTTGTAAAGCAACAAATTTTTTATTTGCGTTTAATGTTATATCTTTAATGTCTTCGATATCTCGATTTTGCCAAGGAAGAACCCAGGATTGCCATGATAATGTGAATTTTAATGCTTCAATAGCTTGTTCAATTTCTTTGTCAGATTTTTTTGCTAACTCTGCTGTTGAACAGCCCAAGATTCCTTCAAAAAGTTTTGCTTCTTTTACATCTTTCATATCCATTTTGTATTCAGCACAAAGCTCTTCTATTTTTTTATAAACAGAGTCGGCAGTTTTTGTTTTTATTTTTACAGTGTCTTCATTTTTTTGTGCTTTTTGAGTTTCCTTACTCACCATTTGAATATTTTCTTTTGGCTTAGCGGCGGAAGCAGCAGAAACTTTTGCCGTGCCTTCGGGTGCAACCCATTCTTTGACGGTTGTTATTGCAGAATCTATTTTTTCGCCAATAAAGCCTAGTATGCCCATGAAAATATCCTCTAAACTAATAAAGTTCAATTATTAAAAAAAATTGACTTTTTTGTAAAGAAATATTACAAAATAAACTTTGAAAAATTTTTCTGTACAATGGAATTAAATACATATTTATGATACAATTCGGGTATACACTTTGGAGTGAATAGTTGCTAAGTCTTTTTAGAATATATAAAAATTTCATAATATTGGCTTTTGTACTGGGATTAATGTGGTCACCGGTATCTTTTGCTGAGGAGACAGAACTTACTGACAGGGATATTATGGAAGCCCCGCTTGAAGAAGAGCATACTTTTGATACAAATACTGCTTATATTAATGATATAGAAATCATGGGGGCAAATATTATTAAGCCCGAATTTATTTTAAAAAAAATGTTCTTGCAAAAAGGTGATTTGTACGATAAAGACTTGATGCAGCAAGATTTAAAAACTATTTATAAATTAGGATATTTTACCGAAAGAATGAAGGCTATACCTGTTAAAAATTCAAACGGTACAATATCTTTGAAAATTATTCTTGAAGAAAATGTTCCAGTAACTGATTTTACAATTGAAGGTAATACTGTTGTTTCATCAGATGAGCTAATGGCTTATTTGTTGCCTTTAAAAGGCAAGCCTCAAAACATTGCTGATATTAATGCTGCGATGGAAAAAATCAATGCTTGTTACTATTCAAAAGGGTATATATTATCAAAGATTGACTCAATTTATGACGATCCTGATGGTGTGCTTAATTTAAGTATTACAGAGGGTAAGATTAATAAGATTTTAATTTCCGGTAATGAGAAAACAAAAGAGTTTGTTGTTGAACGTAATATTATGACCGAACCGGATACTGTTTATAACGAAAATATTTTAAGACAAGATTTAGTTAGATTGTATTCAACTCAAGCATTCAAGGACGTTAACCGTACGATTGAGGTTTTACAGGATGATCCTGATAAGTTTGATATTACAATTGAACTGAAAGAACAGCGAACTGCTGCTATTTCATTAGGCGGGGGCCTGGATTCTGCTACTGGTGCTTTTGGTTCTGTAGGTATTTCAGACAACAATTTCCGTGGCATGAATCAGAGAGTTTCATTGACAGGTCTTGTCGGTTCGGGTATCTTGATGAGTGATTCATCAATCAAATCTCACATGAATTATCAAGCGGAACTAAGCTTTTTTGAACCGCACTTTTTAAATGCGGATAATTCCCTGATGAGTAAGATTTACTACAGAGATTTAGGTAGTTATCAAATTCCGCTTGCAATTGAACGCAGAATTGGTATCGAAAGTACTGTTGCACATAGATTAAAAATTAACCCGCATCTTTCAACTACATTTACAACGGGAGTTGAACATATTCATCTGTCTGAAGGTGATTACGGTAATATTAAACATTTATATGACAAATTTGGTTTAAATATTGCAGACAGAGCTAATCAGCTTGAGGGTGGGCTGTTCTTAAGACTTGCTCCAGGTATTGCTTATGATTCAAGAGATACTTCTGTAAACCCACGTCACGGTTCACTTGTATCAGCAAGATATGAAGAAGCTTTTGGATTGGACGGATTTGGTAAAACTAATGGTCGTTTATTAGGTATGGCAAAAAGATATGTTCCTGTCGGGAAAAAATCTTCTTTGACATTTACAGGTCGCGGCGGTTTGAAAGTTCATGGCGACAATATGCCTGAAATTATGGCATACAGATTGGGTGGCCCTTACACAATCAGAGGTTATAAGGTTAACGGTGTAGGTACAGGTACTTCGTTTATCATGGGTTCTGCTGAGTTAGCGACTCCGTTACCTTTTGTTGATAGATTCAAGGTTAATTTCTTACATAATTTGAGAATGACATTCTGGGTTGATGCCGGTAAAGTGTTCAATCCTACTATCTCAAGTACTTTGTATGAAAGACCTATTCATGCAATCACAGCCGGTGTTGGTTTGAAGATTACAATTCCGGGTGTTGGCCCATTATCAATTGATTATGGTTTCCCTCTTACAAATCCGGGACCAAAAGGTTCTCGTAACGGTTACTTCACATTCGGCGCTGGTGATATGATGTACTAGGGTAAAGGGGTAAATATATTCCGGTTTGGATTGGGCCTACAAGTTTAAAGTTAACTAATAAAAATATATAGGAGGTTTATATGATGAAAAAATTTAAAATTGCTCTTACAGCTCTTGCAATTATTGCAATGACCGGTGCAGCTAATGCAGCAGGTGTAGGCTATATTGATTATGCAAAAGTTCTTGATAATTTTGAATATGCAAAAAAAGCAACTAAAGAAGTTGATGCTAAGGGGCTTGAAATGCAGCAATATCTTGTTGATAAGGAAAAAGAATATAAGGCTCTTGATACACCGTTGAAAAAACAGTCTTTTGAAGAAAAGACAGCAGCTGAATTCAAGGCTAAAGAAGCTGCTTATGTGTCTTTGAAAAATAAACGTGAAAAAGAAGTGTATGACAAAATCAGAGAAGCAGCAAAGACTGTTATGGTAGAACAAAAACTTGATGCGGTTATGGACCAAAGAGGTGTTTTTGTAGGTGGTCTTGATATTTCAGATATGGTAATCAATAAATTGAAAGGTGCAAAATAAAAGATGAGAATAGTTGACCTTATTGAAAAGAAAAAACAGGGTGGTATTTTAACCCGCGAAGAAATTAATTACTTAATTGATTCTTTGATGGATGAGAGTGCTCCTGACTACCAAATTTCAGCCTTGTTAATGGCGGTTTATTTTAAAGGTTTAACAGAGGAAGAAACTGCATATTTAACTGAAGCTATGATTAAATCAGGCGAAGTTATCGATTTTGGTGATTTAACTGATTCAATTGTGGATAAGCATTCAACAGGTGGTGTTGGCGATAAGGTTACAATTACTTTGATTCCGCTGCTTGCGGCTGCAGGTGTGCCTGTAGCAAAATTATCAGGTAAGGGCTTGGGACACACTGGCGGTACGATTGATAAATTAGAATCAATTCCGAATTTTAATACTAAACTTACTATTGACGAATTGATTGCACAGGTTAAGAAGATTAATGTTGCAATTGCTTCTCAAACTCAGAACCTGACTCCTGCTGATGGTAAATTGTATGCGCTTAGAGATGTTACAGCTACAGTAGATAGTATGCCTTTGATTGCATCTTCTGTTGTGTCTAAAAAAATTGCTTCAGGTGCTAAAAATATTATTCTGGATGTTAAATACGGTTCTGGTGCGTTTATGAAGACTCCTGAGGATGCTGTTGAGCTTTCGAAATTGATGGTTAATATCGGAAGTATTTTGAATAAATCTATTACAGCCGTAATTACTTCTATGGAAGAACCTTTAGGACGTGCAGTCGGTAATTCTTTAGAAATTATTGAATCTATTGAGTTCTTGAAGGGTAATATTACAGAGGGTGATGTTGCGGAACTAACTTATTCTTTCGCTTCGATTGCTTTAGTTCAATTAGGCATGTACCATGACAAGAATGCTGCAAAAGCTTATTTGAAGGAACTTGTACATAGTGGTAAAGCTCTTGAAAAATTTAAAGAATTGATAGCTGCTCAAGGCGGTAATCCTGAAATTGTTGATAATTACGATTTGTTTGATTTACCAGCGTATAAAGTTGAATGTCAAGCGAAGAAAAGCGGGTATGTTCATAATATAGATGCTTACAAAATTGCTTATGCTTGTAAAATATTGGGAGCAGGAAGAGACAAAAAGACTGATCCAATTGATTACAGTGTAGGTGTTTATTTGAATAAAAAAAGCGGGCAAGGGGTAAATGAAGGTGATGTTTTGTATACAATTTATTCAAATGACCCAGAAAAAACAAAAATTGCTCAGAGATATTGTGATGAAGCTTTTGATATTGCAAAAGATAAACCGGCTCATGGCAATATGATATATAAGATAATTCGTGCTGAGGAGGGATAGCATGTACGCAAAGAAGATGCAGTATGTAATTAAATCAGTTCCTACAGATGATAGACAGGCATTGGAAGATTTGTTAAATGAAATGTCCGATGCGGGTTGGGATTTGTACACCATGCATGAGATTGAATCTGATAAATCAATTGATTTTAACTGTATTTTTATGCGTGAAAAGCAGGAAGAAGATAAGACTGATTTGGACGATATTGTTAATATTACCAATTTCAAGTACCGTATGGAAAAGATGCTTGCTGCACCTACCAGTCCTTATGAATCTTGTAAAGAAATTCAGTTAAAGATTTCAAATCAGAAAGATAGAATCAAGAGAATTAAGTCTCAGCTTGAAAGTGAACATCTTTCAATTGAGGATAAAAATAGGTTAAATAACCAGATGTCTGATGAGTTGAAACAATTGGAGTCTTTGAAACAGGCACTTGTTAACGAAATCTCTCCGGAAACTATGTATTCAACTATTCAGGAAGAGAAATTCACTGTTAATCTTTCTGAAGAGATTTTAGACCTTGTTTCTTTGGAAAATACGAACGGACTTTTATCTGAGACAGTTAAAGTTAGACAAGAATTAACTGAACGTTTGGGGTATGTAATTCCTCATATACATTTTCACAGCAGTGATGAGTTAGGTTCAAATGAATTCAGTATAAAGATTCATGATGTGGAAGTTTTTAGAACTATGGTTTTCCCTGAACACGTTGTGTTTTATAAAGATGAACTCAAGGGTTACAAAGTAACAGAAGATGATTATGTAATCGTAGACGAAATTACGGGCAGAAAACTTGTATGGATTCCGAGAGACAGAGTTCATGATTTCTGGCTTAGAGGCTTGACAGCTGCTGAATATATTGCTAAGGCTATTGAGTATATTTCTATAAAAGAAGTCTCTGATATTATGGATTATAACGATATCAATAAGTATGTTGAGATTGTTTTAGAGAAAAATTCTTTCCTTGTTGATAATATTATACCTGATTTTCTAACAGCAGCTGATTTGAAATATTTGCTTACTTGTTTAATCAGAGAAAGAGTTTCTGTTAAAAACATTGTGTATTTGTTTGAAAAGATTAATGATTACGCAAATGAACCTACAAAAGAAGACTTGTTAGATAAGGTAAGATTGGCTTTTTCAAAACTTATTATCAAGGATTTAGCAGTGGATGGTGAACTTAAGGTTATGGAACTATCTGACGAGACTGCTGAATTGGTAGCAGGATTCTTTGATGAGGATGGAGATGAATCTATAATCAGGATTGATGCGGCTGATGTTCAAAAAATAGCTGCAAGTATTAATAAAATGGCAAAATCAAAGAAGCTAGATACTCCTATTCTGGCTGTACCGATGGATTTAAGACATATGATTTTTGTTATTTTATCTGAATTCGTTCCAGATATTACTGTTTTAGCAAATGAAGAACTTGTATGTGATTACAATATTAAATTTATCGGAAAAGTTTAGAATAAATGGAAATAATATTCTTTATAATAGCGGTAATATTTGCAGTTATTCGCAGTAATAACAGTTATAATCGCGGAGCCTGGTATGATGAACCATATCGTTATCGTGATATGGAGACGGGTAATTATAGCAGAACACCTCAAGATCCTGTACTTGGTATTGTCGCTTTTATTATTGTTTTAATTCTTTTTTGGAGGCCCATTGTAGGTTTGATTTTAATCCCTTTTGCAATTTTGGGATATAGAAAATATAAGAATTGGGAGAAGACGAAAGATGCTACAGTAAGGCGAAAAGAAGTTTTATTAAGAGCTAAAGTCTTTTTGTCTCCTTACAAAGATATCTGGAAAAATTTGACTCTTTCTAATAAATATTGTTCATTAAGGCTAAAATGTGATGGGAAAACAATTGTAGGTACAGAGAAGAAGGCTGATTCTTATGAACCGTATAGAACTTTCAGAGTAACAGCAAGTAATACTTTTGATATTAATGAGCTATGGAATTTGTTTTGTTTAAGTTTTGACTATAATCATAGCTATGACGGTTTGTTAACAGATTGTGAAAGATTTCATGCTTCAATTTATGAGGATATAATAACTCCTGAGCTTCCGAAACCTAAGCTGGAAACAAAAGTTGACGGAGATGTAATTACAACACAAATAGATATTAATAATTCTTCTGAAGCCGAGTTGACAGCGCTTCCGGGTATTAGTATAGTAATTGCAAAGAAAATAATCAAAAAACGTGAAGAAATCGGCGGGTTTAAAAATATTGAAGATTTTTTGAATTATGTTAAACTAAAACCAAATGTTATGAAACAATTGAAACCAAAAATTTGTGTAAATAAAATGAAAGGTTCTTTAAAAATAACACGTAGCAGCGAAAGAACTTTGGATTTGTAATAGATGTATATCGTATATTTTATTATAGCAATAGTTTTAATATATTTAAGAATGGCAAATGTTGCAAATAGAATGCTTGAAAAACAAGGTTTGTCTAATGAACAGCAAGAGATAGATTTAAGTTTTTCGTTTAGATTGATGACCAGAGATGGTATAAGTTATGAAAATGATTATTGCTTAGTGAAGATTGAGCCAACCAGAAACCGCTGTATAGTTAAGGAGAAGATTTCTTATAATAATACAGGATATTGGACTTTTTTAATTCGCGATTCTTATAAAACAGGTGATTTTTATGGTGCAATTGGAGACTTGTTTGATAAGAATACAAAGTATGAGCATTTGGTTGCGCTTTGCAGATTGCACGATATTCAATATGTAGAAAAATTTGTACAAACTCCCCTCAGTGCTCCGCCTCCTATGCCAAAGGAAGAAATTCCGGTCCCTCCGGTATTAGAAGCGGAAGAGGAACCAATCAAAATAGAAGTAAAAGAAGAAGAAGTCAAAATCGAACGTAATGATGAAAGAAGTGTTGATTTATGAATCTGCGGGTGTTTAATATTTTAAAAAAAACACAGGTTGAAGGGCCTGAAACCAGATATTGTATCTGGACTCAGGGTTGTTCACACCATTGTAAAGGCTGTCAGGCAGTGCACACATGGTCACATAAAGGCGGAAATCTTTTGGGGGTAAATGAGATTATTGATGATATTCTGAGACAAAAAGGTATTGAGGGTGTTACTTTCCTGGGCGGAGAGCCGTTTGAACAGGCTGAGGCTCTTGGGATAATTGCTCAAGCTGTTCAAAAAGCAGATTTGGGAGTTCTGTGTTTTACTGGCGGGTATTTAGAAGAGTTGAGGCAAGAAAACAAAAACAAACTCTTGCTCGATAATATTGACCTGCTAATTGACGGGCCTTTTGAGATTGAAAAGGTTGATTATTCTCGTCCGTGGTGCGGTTCATCTAACCAGCGATATCATTTTTTGACGGACAGATATAATGAAGAAATTTTTGTAAAATACAAAAACAAGGTTGAGATAAATATCTCCAAAAACGGTCAAGTGTTTATGAATGGGATGGGCGATTTCGATAAAATCATTCAGCAAATTGATTTAGCACCGATA
>CAMTNN010000044.1 GCA_947073895.1 uncultured cyanobacterium | reverse complement strand
TCTCATTATTGTATTTTTTAAAAATTATTTTTTTTTTAATAACGGAAATCAATTTTTCAATTTTATGGGTTTTAAAATATTCATATTTTGCAGCTGCAATGATATCAACGATATCAATTCCGCTCGGGCAAAATTTAGAGCACGCACCGCATTTCAGACATAAATCAAGGTAATGATTTATTGTCTTTGACATTTTTAACTTGCCTTTTAATAAACCGTCAAGCATCATAAACTGTCCGCGTGAAACTGTGCAATCGTTTCCGGTTATTTTGTATATAGGGCATTCTCCCTGACAAATTCCGCATTTAGAGCATTTATGTATATCTTCTTTAAAGTCTTCCAGTTGTTTCATTTTATGCGACGCCGTTGTTTAACAAGTCGTGAATATGTATAACTCCGATTGGACGGGTTCCTTCAAGCACAAACATATTTGTGATTTTTTTGTCGTGCATAATTTTTAGGGCTTCCGCGGAAATTGTATCTTTAGATACTGTTTTAGGATTTTTGGTCATTAGATTGATTGCTTTTTCATCCAGAATTGAAGCAGAAAGGCATCTTCTTAAGTCTCCGTCTGTAAGCATACCTGTGAATTCGCCCTGCTGATTAATGAATCCTACACAGCCAAGACATTTTGAAGTCATTTCCAATAAAACAGCCTGCATACTTGAGTTTTCATCCAAAATCGGCATTGACTGACCTGTATGCATTAAATCACCGACGCGTTTCAAGATTGAACCTAATTTTCCTCCCGGATGACGAACATTGAAATCTTCTTTTGAGAAACCTTTTCGTTCTATTAATCCTGTTGTCAGAATATCTCCGATAACAAGAGTTGCCGTGGTTGAGCTTGTCGGTGCAAGTCCGAGCGGACAAGCCTCTTCTGCTTTTGGAAGTTCTAAAATTACATCAGCAGCTGAGCCAAGTGAGCTTTTTGCATTTTTAGTAACTGCAATCATTTTTATTCCAAAACGTTTGCAGTAGTTGATAATATCAACAAGCTCTTTAGATTCTCCGCTGTTTGAGATGGCTATAATTACGTCGTTTTCGGTAATCATTCCCAAATCACCGTGGCTTGCTTCTGCAGGGTGTACAAAAAATGAAGGAGTTCCTGTTGACGCTAACGATGCGGCTATTTTTTTCCCGATATGGCCTGATTTTCCCATGCCGGTAATAATAATTCTTCCTGTTGAATTTTGCATTAAATCTAAGGCTGCTGTCAGGTTTTCCAGTGCTACAGAGTCTTTTAAACTTGTAATTGCGTTGATTTCAAGTTCAATAGTTCTGAGAGCAGTTGCTCTATCAATTTGACTAATATTTTTATCCATTGTGACAGCCATTTCAAAACTCCTTATTTTATAATTATAATACGCAAAATACATTAATTTTGCAAAAAGTAGGTTTTGAAACCTACTTTTTGTATTTTAAGAATGTTTGAACTTTTGTTTGCATCATTTCTTCTGTGATTAACCATTTGCCATCAGGTTGTTTTTTTACAACCATATAAGTTTTTAGTTTATATGTTTCATTAGACGGTTGTCTTAATGAAGAAACTTTGTAAGCCCCGTTTGGCATTGCTGTTGCTGTTATATTAGAATAATTGTTTTTATAATTTTTAAGTTTAGCTCCAGCCTGTCCAATTTTCATTTGTTTTATATAAGTTGCAGTATCTGTTGTTACATCAACTAAAGTTCCGTCAGGTTTTATAACCTGTCTGATAATTTTTGCATTTGGTGAGTACATTGTTCCAACTGAAGCATCATAGCTGTTTGCAGCTTTAACATAGCTGTTAAAGAAATCAAGCGCTTCCTGCTTTCCGTCCGCAAATGCAGCCAGTGAAATAAATGCCATAGAAATTATTGTTAAAATTGTTTTTTTCATCAGGTCTCCTTATACGTTAGGTAAATCACCTTTTACTTCGGCGATTTCTTTGCTGTCCAGTCCAAAAATTTTGTGAAGAGCTTCAACCGCGTCGTTTGCACGTGATTGTTCAACAAGACAGCTGATTTTGATTTCACTTGTAGAAATCATTTTAATGTTTATATCAAGACTTGCTAATGTCTTAAACATTTTTGCCGCAATACCAGGGTGATCAATCATGCCGGCACCTACAATAGATATTTTCGCAATTTTATCATCAATAAATACATTGCTGTAGCTTAATTTTGATTTTACGTTTTCTAAAATTTCTTTGGTTTTATCCAAATCGTTTTTATCAATTGTAAAGGCGATATCGTTTGTATTTAGCGCTTTTCTTGCATAAGACTGAATAATCATATCAACAGATACATTTGCTTCAGCCAATCCGTCAAAAAGAATTGCCGCTGTTCCCGGACTGTCAGGTACGTCGCAAACTACGACTCTTAATTGCGATAAGTCTGACGCAACGCCTGTTACAGGTCTGTGTAATTCCATTTTATCAACTCCTAATATTAAAGTTCCTAAGTTTTCGAGTTTAAAAGTGCTTCTTACTCTTACCGGAGTATTGTATCTTGCAGCTGTCTCAACAGCCCTTGGATGAAGCACATTTGCTCCGACTCTTGCAAGCTCAAGCATTTCCTCATAAGAAATTTGTTCTAATCTTGAAGCACAAGGTACAATTCTCGGATCAGTTGTATAAACACCTTCAACATCGGTATAAATATCACAGCGTTCAGCCCCAAGTGCACCTGCAATAGCAACCGCAGAAGTATCGGAACCGCCTCTTCCGAGAGTAGTGATTTCAAAATCATCAGTAATACCTTGAAATCCTGCAACAACAACAACTTCTCCGGCATTAAGATGCTGTCTGATTTTGTCGGTTTTAATCTCTAAGATACGAGCTTTCGAATGGACATTTTCTGTAATAATACCTACCTGCATTGCGTTCATGCTAACAGCTTTACATCCCTGAGCTTGAAGTGCCATAGCCAAAAGTGCAATAGATACTCCCTCTCCTGTTGATAGAAGCATGTCCATTTCTCTGGACGATGGATTTGGAGAAATCTCTTTGGCCATCTTTGTAAGAATATCTGTTGTGTGTCCCATTGCTGAAACTACGACAACAACATCATTTCCATTGTTTTTTTCTCTAATTACCGCTTGCGCTACATTTTTGATTTTATCTGTATCGGCAACGGAAGTTCCGCCAAATTTTTGAACAATTATATTTTTCATTTATTAGTCCTTAACCGCTCCTTTACATTATATATAAAATAACGATAAAAACAAAATGTGGTTCACAAAATTTTGCATATTTTTTTGTAAACATTTGTTAACTAACTAGCAAAAAAAGTTTTTAGAGTTTTTAAACCGAGTATACAAGCCGAAAAATATAGTAAAAAAGGAGTATACTACGTATGAAAATCAGTGCAATTGACATGTTGCAAAGCAACAAAAATCTAAAATTTAAAGGAGACGAAGCAGAATCAGTTTCTACTGCAACAGCATTAGCTGATGCTCCTGAATCCGGTGATACCATCTCTGCTCTTAATGCGCAATCAATAAACAATATCGCATTTCAAGGTTCTGCAGCAACTTTAAAGAAAATGGGACTTAATGCAATAGCTGCCTTGGCGTTATTTACCGGTGCAGCTTCATTAACATCTTGTGAGAAAGATGGACTTGAGTATGTACCAGGTCAAACTATTATTTATGATCATTCTCAAGTTAATACAAATATTACCGTTAATATAAATATGACTGATGACGAATTGGTAAAAGCAGTTCTTGAAGAAATTAAAGCTCTTCGTGAAGAACAAAAACAACAAACCGAAATCAATAAAGCTATTCTTGCAGAACTTATTAATCAAGGTATCAGCCTTGATAGAATCTTGACATTGTTAGAAAAAATGAACATGACAGCTCAAGATATCTTCAATTTATTAAAAGAAAATAATGATAAGCAAGACCAAATTCTTGATGAAATTACAAAAGGCAATGCAGATTTAAAAGCTCAGCTAACAGCAATCTTAAATTCAGTTAATAGCGGAAATAAATTAAGCGCTGACAATAATAAATTATTAACAATGATTCTTGTTCAAATGGGTCAAGCTAATAAGAATGATAAAGCAATTATTTCAATTCTTAACCAAATCTTAAGCAAGGTTAATGAAAGTATTGATACAAACAAAGAAATTGCTAAAAAACAGCAAATGTTCTTACAAGCTATTCTTGGTAAGCTTTCTGAAATTGATAATCACTTAAAACAAGGTGTACTTGCAATTCTTGGAAAAATCGATTCTGTAAGTGAAAAGAATCTTGAATTGTTAGCAAAAATCTTTAATTCAATTGAAGCAGGTAACCAGAATAATGAAAAAACTAATGAACTATTAACAGCAATCTTTAATAAAGTTCAAGAATCAATTGACCAAAATCATGAAATGACAGAAAAGACTCACGAATTATTATGGATGTTAATGGATAAAATCCAAGGATTGGATGACAACATGAAATCCGGATTCCTTGCAATTATCAAACATATTGATAACGCAAGTCAGGCTAATATTGACATTCTTAAGCAATTGATTATCAAAATTGATAATATAGGCAGTGGCGATACTGAATCATCAAAAGTTCTTCTTGAAATCCTTGAACAAATTAAGATATCTATTGAAGCAAGCAAGGATATGGATGCAAAAACATACGCTCTTCTTCAAAGCATTCTTGATAATATTCAAAACTTTAACGGGGATTTGAAGACAGCTGTAGATAAAATCCTTGCAAAAATGGATGAAATGAAGGCTGAAAATAAAATCCTTCTCGGAGATATTTTAAATAGTGTTCAAAATATGAATGCTGACCTTAAATCAGGTTTTGCGGCTGTTATTGAAAATCAAGACAAAATGTCAGCTGAAAATAGAGCATTCTATAAAGAAGTTCTTGCTAAGCTTGATAATATGGATGATAATGCAAAAACAGGTTTGGCAATGTTAATTAAGCAAATGGCTGAAAATAATACATTGAATGAAATGCAGCTTAATATGCTTAAACAAATTATGGATAAACTTGATAAAGCTCATCAAGATGACCTTAAATTCTATAATCAGTCAATAGCTTTAATGTCAGAATTATTAAGCAAAATTGATAAGTTAGGCGATAAAGCAGATTTAATTCTTGATGCAATTAAGAATATCACAATTGACGGAAGCTTCGATTTATCAACAATTGAAAAAATGCTTTCTGAAATATTGGAACAATCTAAAAAGAACGGAGATGTATTGACAAGCATCGAAAGTAAATTGAACTTGGTTGCAATTACTTTAGAAGGTATTAAAACTCAAATCGAAATTCAAGGTGGCGACAATAAAGCTATTCTTAAGAAACTTGATGAAATTCTTAATAAGATACCTGAAGGATGCAAATGTGATAAAGATTTAAATATTATTATTGAAATCTTGAAAAAGATTGCGATAGAAGTAGGTAAAGGTAATAACCACGAAGGCATTCTTGACGACCTTGAAGATTTGTTTAACTAATATATAAACAATTACATATAATGAAAAGAGGCAGATTTTCTGCCTCTTTTTTTTAATTATTTATTTGCTTTTTCTAATGCTTCTATGCGTTTTAAAAGTTCTTTATTCTCTTTTTCAAGTTCAGTAATCCTTGTATCGTTTTCTTTTACGGCATTGACTAAGGCATAAAACATATCTTCCATTCTGATTCTTAAAAATCCGTCTTCACCTTTTTTTACTGCATCCGGGAATATTTTTTGTAGGTCTTGTGCCATAACACCAACTTGGGGAGTTTTTGTTTTGTCGTCTTTGAATGTAAAGTTGAATATTTCAAGCTGTCTTATTTTATCAAGACCACAGGTAAAGTTTTTACCAACATTCTTTAAACGTTTGTCAGACAATCGGCCGCGGTGACCGCTGGTTGAAGAACTGTCTTTGTTGAACTTTGAATTTATATCTTGTATCGCTGTGTTTACAATATCTGTTAAAGATGAACTTGTTCCATTAGCATTATAAAAATTGTTTCCAAAACTATTTGTTTTATCAAGCTTTTGTGTCACTAAGCAGACTGCTTTGCCGTTTTCATTTTCTGATTTTGTCAAAGCATAATAATCCCAGATGCTATGATCTGTGCCGCTGCCACCATCTTTAACCCAATGCTCTTCCTCATTATCATCTCTAGGAGTGCCTCCAAAGATGATAGATGTATCGCCTTTGTATGTACTATTGAATTTATATCGTCTTGGATGCATTTTTAAGCCAAAATATCCTCTTTGACCAACATACAGGCTTCCATTTACATAAGCATTGTTATCAATAGCAAATCCATTAACTCTTAAAGTCCCCGGAATATAGACTACGGAATTAGCATCCCCTATAACAATTTGATTTGCAGCTTCTGATTTTGCGTTGTATCCGATTGCAGCTGAATTTTCTGCAGTTGCTTGCGCATTATTTCCGATGGCAATAGCGTTTTTAGCGGATGCTGTAGCATTAGGGCCTATAACAACAGCATTTTCTGTGCTTTCAGGCTTCGTTTTATTACTTAACCAAATATTATTTTTTTCGCCGCCAGCTGTAAGACGGTAAAAATTACTGTCCTTATAACCAAATATAATATGAGGTGTATTATCTGTGCTTGATGCCAGATATAGTTTTGGATGTATATTATTTGGACGGCTTAAGGAACTGCCTATACCTACTGTTGTCGTATTCTGCCCATCGTTACTTAGATTGTAGCCGATAGATTTTCCTGTTGTTCGTGTCCAGATTGATGTATCTGATGTTTCACGCACCATTTTTTTGTTTATCATTGGTGCAGATGCAGCTGCAACAATTGCAACAATTGCCAGCACAACCATCATTTCCATCAATGAAAATCCATGAAATCTTCTCATATGATATCCTCTCTCTTTTATCTGTTACAAATTATATCATATTTGGTATTAAATCATCCATGCTTCTTCAATCAAGTCCATGTGTCCTTGTTGTAAGAATGTTGCAAAATCTCGGGTATCAACTTGTGCTGCAACAATTGACATTAAATCTCCGGGTAATTGGCTAATCATATTAACAAGAGAATCATGATTAAGCATAATCATTGGTTTAACCATATCAGCTTTCATCATTGTATTTAACATATTACAGTAAGTTTCATTTTCGAAAAGTGTTAAATAGTCAGGATTAGTTTTTGTTAATTGGAAAGTAACCTGTCTTTGTGAACTCGGGTCAATTGATGCCATAAATTTGCGGAATTTATCATCAGGAAGCTGTTCAATACTTCTAAACAATTCTGTCGGATTTGTTTTTTCTGAAGGCATACCTGTTACGCTTTCTATGAAAAATTTCATAGCTTCCGGAGGCATTGCTTTTAATTGATCCATGACATCATATTTTTCAAGTTGAGTGTTAAGGAAGAATTTTTGTAAGTCTTCTTCTGTGAACATCATAACTATTTCATCAAGTGGGAATGCTTCGGATACAACATTTACGAGTTCTTCTATGTCAACTTCCATAAGCATTTCAAGCAATTTTTCCTGTGTGAAGAAATACAAACCCATTCTCAAATCATCTTGCTGCAACATTGGAAGAACTTTCAATCTTGTTCTTTCATCCATTTTATGTAATAGTACGAATTTGTTTTCAACATCTGTTAATTTAAACAGTTTAATAAGCTTTTCAGGTGAATGATAATATTCGCGTGCATGTTGTACTGCGTGAGTATTTCCGCGTTCTGCTTCAGCTTCAATTATTTCATCAATAGTTGAAAGACCATAGTCGCGAATCATTCGAGTGGATGTTATATGCATCCTCTCTGCGAACATTTTCATATTTGCATCAATTACGATAGACATGGTCTCTCCTTAAAAGTTCTTATATATATAAAGTATATAAGCAATGAATAATTGCCCTTTCTGTGAAGATTTGTAACAAACTCCAAAATGTGCTATAATTGTTTTATTATGAGAAGATTTATTTTAATTATTTTAGCATTTTTTTTGGTTTTTATAAATACCTCAGCTTTAGCTGTTTCAAATTTTACTAAAAAAGAAGTGAAAACATCTGCTGTTGATGGGTTTAACTTGAAAGCAACATTAGCTTATCCTAAGAGTAAAACTCAGAAGGAGTTTTCTACAGTGGTTTTACTGCACTCATTGGGGTACAACTCTGCGTGGTGGGGTGAGTTGGAAAAAGATTTATTAAATAAAGGTTTTGCGGTATTGGCGGTTGATTTACGGGGACATGGAGCTAGTATTTATAATTCAAAGCTTACAAAAACGTCCTGGAAGGATTTAAAAAATTCTGCGTATGCTAAATATCCTGATGATGTTATTAAGGTTATTGCTCAAGTTAAAGACGATAATCCTAAGAAAGTATTTTTCAATAGTTGGGCGATTGTGGGTGCTAATATTGGGGCAAGTACCGGTGTTTTAGCGGCGGATAAAATGAAAGAAAAACCGCAGGCAATAGTTATGATTTCTCCGGTTACGCAAACAAAAGATTTGTATATTCCTGTTTCGATTGCTCAATTGGATAATGTTGATTTTCTTTCTATTACAGGTGATGGTGAAGTAGAAGCGCAGAGAGATGAAGCTTATTTGAAGAAGTTTGCACAAAAGAATTTTGCTAATTATGTTTCGCCTGCAAAAACTTCCGGCATGCTGCTTTTAAAGAACGATCCTGAGTTATCAAGAATTATTGCAGCTTGGTTGGATGAGTATTTGGATTAGTTACAAATTTGCGCCGTTGTTTTTTAGTTTTTCCAAAGCTTGTTTTGCACCTTCATATTGCTGACAGAGTTTAAATACGAACTCAATGGAGGCTTTGTCTTGTTTTATAGCATCTTTGAGTTTATAGATATCTGCAAGCTGAAGCTTTGCAAAGTCTTCTTCTTTTGAAGAGAACAAATATTTTTTTAAGAGTTCCTGTGATTCTGTATCCATACCGGCAATGTTGTGTTTGAATGCGTACCAGTTATAAAAATGGTAGATGAAATAATATTGGTTAATTTCACCTTTGGTTAGGATAAACATTTCATTTGTTTTGAATCTGAAACCTTGTTTTGTAAGCAATGATAGATAAAGTGCTTTCGCTCCTTTTTGAGGATAAATAAATCCTTCGTTTTCACCTATAGAGTTTAGAGAACTTGCGTTATCTATATAAGTGACCTGAGTGCCGTGTTTTTTTATGTATTCTAAAACTTCTACCGGATTGTAGTTAGAACTCTTTAGAATAAGAGCTAATTCTTCTTCCATTTTTAATTTTTCGCTCTCTGCAATTGAATCGAGACTCATAAAACAACCGTCTGAGTAAAACTTTTTTCTTTTGGAAGTATTTTTTACTCCGAGCGTTTTGTTCAGATTACGTGTTAATCTTTTCTCCTGCAAGGTGAGGAAAAACATTACAATGTTTTTAAATAAGCTCATGGTTTTATTATGTCATTAAATTTGTTTATCTTCAATAGTGCAGTGTAAGTTGGAAGAATCGTAATATTTTTTTCTGCATTTTGTCCTACGTAATTAACAGCCGCTTTGATATCAGGTATAATTTTTACGTTTTTGC
>CAMTNN010000043.1 GCA_947073895.1 uncultured cyanobacterium | reverse complement strand
GTTGATTTATCTATTGCGGAAATTATGTCCAGAGATATTGTTAAAGTTCAAGTTGACGATTATCAAGGTCATATTGCAGATATTTTTATGAAATATCAGTTTAATGCGCTTCCTGTTGTTGATATGTATAATCATCTGAAAGGGATTGTTACCTGGGATGATGTTCAGGATATTGTTGAAGAAGAAACTACTGATGAAATCTTCACGTCTTCCGGTATTGTAACCGATTTAGGAGACGATGACGATGATTTACTCACAGGTAGTCTTGCTCATGCTATTAAAGCACGTGTACCTTGGTTATTCATTACTTTGATTGGGGAGTTTTTTGCTGTATCTATTACAAATAAATATGACCATACGTTTACGGCTTTACCTGTAATCGCTGCATTTATGCCGCTATTGGCAGGCTTGGGCGGAAATATCGGTACACAGAGTATTACGCTTATGGTTCGCGGTATGTCTACCGGTCAGGTTTCTTTGCAGGATGGGTGGCATCATATTATGCGTGAAACTGTTACGGGGTTGAGTATCGGATTTATTTTCGGGCTTATTGTAACCCTTGTAACATGGGGATGGCAGCATAATATCGAATTAGGCTTAATAGTTGGTATTGCAATGTCACTTAATATGACAATTGCGACTATGATTGGTACCTGTACTCCGTTAATACTTAAAAAAATGAAGATCGACCCTGCTGTAGCTTCAGGGCCTGTTATTGCGACAACAATTGATGTTGTAGGTTTAGCAGTGTATTTGACTCTTGTAACGTGGTATTTGATTAAACTATAAATCTTTGTTACGAAATGTAAAAACTTTTTTTAATTCCTAAAGTTTCTTGAAAATATGCCGATAATATATAAAAAAGGTTGGATCAGAGAAACATTATGGTCGATTTTAATAAATTATCAGCAAATGTTAAAGCTTCACTAAAACGTATAGCAGCAGGTGACGGCAAAAATAAAAAGGTAATAGACTCACAAACTGAGTTTAACGATTTAAGCAAATTATTAGCAAATTGTAAGAATGAAGATGATTACGATGCTGTTTTAGAGTTGAAAGTAAACTATCAAAAGAGGCTTAAAAATAATGCCAATAGGATTGCGCGAGGTTTTTATCAAATAGCGGATGATAATGCTGGCTGGAGTAGTGTTGGTAAAATGTATGAGTTTTTGGAGAAAAACGTTGATTCCAATAATATTGTTGCACTGCTTGATGAGTATAAAAATCCGGAGATTAGAAAAAACGACTCATCAATAATAGATACTGTTACGAGTGAAACAGGAGCTTCCTCTTCTAACCAGCGTAAAGTGTTAATAAAAATTTTAGAAACCCTTTGTGAGGCTGCCAGAAAGGCAGGAGTTTCGGAGAAAGATATTTCTTCTGCAAGAAAGGCTTTTACAGAAAGTATGCAAAAAGAATTTGAAGCTTATTTAAGAAGAATAAATCCGAAGGATATGGAAAAGGCGTTGGATTTCCTTCGCGGTGCAATTTTGGCAAAACAAAATCAGGTAGCCGGTGTTAATGAAGATAAGGCTATGAAATCTGTTGCAAGTAGTTATCAACAAACAAACTCAATTGCGAGTCGTAAATTTGAAAAGGCACGTAAAGAGGAAGGTTGGACTGCAAAAACAGGAGATTGGGTCTGCGGTTTGTTTGGATGCAATACAGAAGATGAATTAAGAGCAAAACTGGGTGATAATGCTGGTAAAGTTGATAGACTTATGAAAGCTGCAAACAGCGGTAAAAAAGCAGAGTTTAAAAAAGTATATAAAGAGCTGTTCGGAATAGAATTTGATGCTAATAAAGTTGCAGCAGCACAGAAGTATTCTGAAGAATTTGAAGCGGCACAGAGTGCTGGTATGATATCGAAGGCAATGGGCGAAGTTTTATCGAAAGCAGGTCGTTTGGATTATAAAGGTTTAGTTAATCTTCTTAAAACTAAGCTTAAGTATGATGACAATACTATTAATCAAATTTTGAGTCAATATTCACAAAACTTTAATATGCCGATAAAAACAGCTGAGCAAAAAAGAGCTGTTTTAGAACAATTTTTAGCCACAACAAAAAAATCTTGTGATTCTCAATTAAAGGTTTTGCTTAAAGGAGAAACTCTTGAGCAAAAGGCAGAAAAAGCCGAACTCTTAGCAAAATCTGCTTATGGAATAAACGATATAGCCAAAGATGTTGCTCAGTTTAACGATAATATGGTTATGACAGAACTTGTAACCGATGCGGCTTTTGAGATTGCAGGTACTGTAGCGCTCCAATTTGTTCCGGGGCTTGGTCAGGCTGCGGCTGCAAAATTAGCGGTAAGTGCTGCTAAATGGGGTACTAAAGCTACCAAACTTGTTAGATATGCCCAAAAGGCAGAAAATGCATTTGCAGCGACAAATAAGTTTTTAAAAGGCGGAAAATTTACCTCAAAAGTTGCGCAAAGAGCTACTCAGGTTGGAGCACAAATGACTAATGCCGGTGTTGCAACGTCTGCAGTGGGCTTAAGCAGTGGCAAAGATTTGAAAACAGTTGTCAGAAAAACAGTTATGAATATGTCATTTGCCGGGGTTGGGGCAACGTCAAGTGTGATTGCACCAAAACTTATGCAGGCATTTGGTATTAATAAGCAGCTTGCGACAGAGATAGCTGAGGAATTAATCAATGCTGCGGGTTCATATGGTGTAACAACAGCTGCAGGTGATAAATATGGAAGCGCCGATTTCTGGACCGATATGGCAACCGGAATTATCATGTCGAGATTGACGCATGTGAAGGGCGGAAAAGGTAAAGCAAATGTAAAAACTGAACCAGAGGTTAAATCAGAACCAATGCGTTCGCTTACGCCTGATGAATTAACGCTTAAAAATGCGGATTTAGATGATGAAGCTGTGCAATTACAAATGTTAGAATCATTAGAAAAAGAGTTTCCTTCAACAAGAAGAGTTCCAGGCAGAGTAAGTACTCTTAAAAAAATGCAAACTTTGCTCGGTTCTCCTGAATATTTACAAATGGATGATTTGCATAAGCAAATGGCGAAATTAATAATTCTTAAATCTAATCCAAGAATTGATTCAAGAGCGCTATTTGATGATATAAACTTGCCGATTGAATTAAAAAGAAAACTTATAAGTATTGATAGCTGTATTCAGCCTAATGCAGATCCAAATATTGCAGCAGGTTTGTATAGTGATGATGATTTTAAAACTATGATTACAATTGCAAAAATACAAGGAGTTGATGAAGCAACTATAAAACAAATGCAGACGGCATTTACTAGTGCTCAAGCTAACGGAGCTTTGCTTGTGCATCAAACACATGTTCAAACAGAGAATATTCCTGCAAGAGCAATTGAAAAAGATGGAAAAGCATATAATATAAAAGTTTTGGATTGTACTGACTCTGATGTATTTAAAAACCCTGCTGCATATGGTTTGCCAGCAGGAACAACACCTGAAAACTTGCGTTTAACGGTTCACATGAATGACGGTATTAATCAAGACCCGCTAATGACAGTCGGACAAATGCGTGCGCGAGATAATTTAAATTTATCTGCAAGTATCACAGACGGAAAAAATGCGCTGTATGCTGATTCCCGTTTTGGATTGCTTCTTGATTATGATATGGGTTCAGTTGGTTATGCTTCGAATTATGCGGCAGGAACAGGTTTTGGTAAAAACTTGGGAGATTTTGCACAAGCAAAATTAAATCTTAACGACTCTAGTACAGGGACTTTTGTTAGAGAAAAGTTCGTAGAACATATGAATGAACAAGGTATAAGTTTTACTAAAGAAGATTACATGGCATTTTCGAGGTTATTTAAAGATACAAATGTAACAATGGATGCATTGCATGCTGCGGCTAAAAATGGTTTTGTTGAAGTTAATGGAAAGCAAGTTTCTCTTGAATCGCTTGAAAAATCACTTTTGAGTAGTACTGATGATTTAATGAGTGTTAGTTATGAAATGAGAGGTCAAGTAGTTGACAATGGCCTAAATGAGATAAATATTTACAATCCTGATATAAAAGCGATTTATGTTCGTGCTCGTTCCGCGGACGAAACTTTAGAATCCATTTTATCTCCGCGATTGTTGGATTATATCCAAAAAAGAGGTTTGCCAATTGTATTCCAGCGAATATCTGATTAGTTTATGTTAATATAAACTTATGAAGAAGTTTTTATTAAAATCAATGGGCTGTAAATCAAATCAGTTTGAGGGACAAATTGTTGTACAGAAACTGGTTGAGGCGGGTTATGAAGAAGTTAGAAAACTTGAAGAAGCAGAAATTTATATTCTTAATTCCTGTTCTGTGACTCACAAGAGTGATAACGAGGCGATGTATTTGCTCCGTCATGCCCATGGACTCGGTTTGAAAACGATTTTAACAGGCTGTATTGCTCAGATTGAAAAAGAAAAACTGCTCGAAGAACCGTTTATAGATTATGTTTACGGGAATGAGGATAAGTTTGAGATTGCAAAACATTTAAAAGATGAAGAAACTTTTGTTGTAAGAGATCTTATGACGGCAAATGATTTTTATAAAGTTTGTCTTGACGATACAACAAAAACCCGCATAAGTCTTAAAATCCAAGATGGTTGTGATAACAGATGTTCTTATTGTATTATTCCTTACGGGCGCGGAAAATCAAGGAGTGCAGATAAAGAGTTTATTATTAATGAAATTAACCGTTATTCTGCTTCAGGATATAAAGAAGTTGTTTTGACCGGTATTCATATTGGTTTGTGGGGTGATAGAAATATTTTACCTTTGCTTCAAGAAATTGAAACAAAGACATCTATTCCACGTTATAGGCTAGGGTCTTTGAATCCGCATGAGATTACTCCGGAACTTTTGAATTTTCTTGAGCAGAGTGAAAAATTCTGTCCTCATTTTCATTTGTCTTTGCAATCAGCGTGTAACAGAACTTTGAAGCGTATGAATCGTCATTATACTGTTGAGTATTACTTAGATCAGATGGAAGATATTGTATCTCGTTTTGAAAAACCGTTTTTGGGAAGCGATATAATTGCAGGATTTTGTGGTGAAACTGATGAAGATTTTGAGATTACGGTTGAGAACCTTAAAAAATCAAGACTTTCTCAAATCCACACATTCCCTTATTCAATAAGAAAAGGTACGATTGCGGAGAAACTTGACGGGCATTTGCCTGATAAAGTTAAGGAAGAGCGTGCGGATATTATTAAAAAGATTTCGGCAGAAAAGTTTGAGAAGTTTACACAAGAAAATATAGGCCGTGAAGAAGAAGTTTTGATTGAGAAACGTCTTGGAAAAGACGGCCGATATAAGGGTGTCACAAGAAATTATTTGACTATTCATTTAGATAATGGTGAGTTCAATAGTTTGAAAAAAGTAGTTTTGCAAAAAAATATGTTGTGATTTTAATCTTCATAATTATTTGAATATGTATAATTTTCAAATAATTCAACCAATGTAATATCCAGGGTCTGTGCTAATTTTAATAATGTTGAAAATTTAAAATCAACTAAACCATTTTCAATTCTGCTTAATGTTGCGGATGTAACGCCACCTCTGGTAAATGCAATATTATTCAAGGAGCTTGATTTTTGTTTTCGAATCTTTTGAACTATATCACCAAATTCTTTTAAATTTTGATGATTTAAGTTAGTCTGTTTCATATATATTAGTCTATTAATGTAAAATCTTCGCCCAGTTCGTTTCTTACTTCTTCAATAATTTGTGCAGGTGATATTTCCAGACCTTCTGCAATTTTCCATAAAGTTGTCAGTGTGATATTTTTGCAAGCTGCAATTTCGACTTCTCTCCAAGTTGCCTTTGCTAAACCACATTCAGCAGAAATTGCATAAATTGACTTTCCGGTTGATAATCGGTGCAGTTTCACAATTTTACCAATCGCCAACATGAGTTTATTACTATTTCCTAAATCTACTTGCATTATTATATTATACCATGACATTTGCAAGCTAATTTTGTTACAAAATAAATATTTTTTATGTTATAATCATGAAATATTGGAGTAAAGAATTATGATTACAATAAAAGATGTTGAACACGTAGCAAAACTTGCACGTTTAGAATTAACAGAAGAAGAAAAAGAAAAATTTACAAAACAGTTGGGTGATGTTCTTAAACATGTTGACGCAATGAACGAAGTTGATACTTCGAATGTTGAACCGATGGCACACGCAATTGATTTTGTTAACGTTATGAGAGAAGACGAAGTTTATTATGAACAAACAAAAGAAGAACTGATGAAGAATGCTCCGTATGAAGAGGATGGGTTCTTTAGAGTTCCTAAGATTAACTAAGAGTTTGAGGAGGGCTTTTTGCCCTCTTTTTTAATTAAAGGAGTCCAACTATGACTAAATTTATTTTTATAACCGGTGGTGTGGTAAGTTCATTAGGTAAAGGGATTATTGGTGCATCTCTTGGAAGACTTTTAAGAGCGAGAGGTTTTTCTGTTGCTATTCAAAAATTCGACCCTTATATTAATGTTGACCCTGGGACAATGAGCCCGTTTCAGCACGGTGAAGTTTTTGTTACCGATGACGGGGCTGAGACAGATTTGGACTTGGGACATTATGAAAGATTTATTGATACCAATTTCTCACAGTTGAGTAACGTTACGTCAGGAAGTGTTTACCAAACAGTTATTCATAAAGAGCGTAAGGGTGATTATTTGGGCGCAACAGTCCAAGTTATTCCGCATATTACAAACGAAATCAAATCACGTCTTGTAAAAGCTCAAAAACATTTTAAACCTGATTTTCAGATTATTGAAATCGGCGGAACAATCGGTGATATTGAATCTTTGCCGTTTATTGAATCAATTCGTCAATTCAAGGCAGAAGCAGGTATTGGGAATGCAATTAATATCCATTGCACGCTTCTTCCTTATCTTTCAACTTCGGGTGAATTGAAAACAAAACCGTCACAGCACAGTGTTTCTGTTATGAGAAGCTATGGTTTGCAACCTGAAATTCTTGTGTGCAGAACGTCAAAACCTATTCCAAAGACTGAAAAAGACAAACTTGCTCTTTTCTGTTCTGTAGCAAAAGAAGCTGTTGTGGAATGTCGTGATATGAAGAGTATTTACGAGGTTCCGCTTGCTTTGGAAGAGCAGAAGTTTGCGGAAGTTGTGCTTAAACTGCTTCAAACACCTGATAGGAAAGCTGATTTAGAAGGTTGGAGAAACCTTGTTGAGAGGATTAATCATCCTGATAAAACAATTAAAATTGCGATTGCCGGAAAATATACGAAGTTATCCGATGCTTATATTTCTGTTGTAGAATCTATTAAACACGCGGGTTATGAGCATAATGCAAAAACTGAAATTAAATGGATTAATTCAGAAGATTGTGTTGACGGGGCTAAATGTAAAGAGCTGCTTGCGGATGTTCAAGGTGTAATTATCCCTGGCGGTTTTGGTGTAAGAGGGGTAGAAGGTAAGCTTAATGTAATTAAATACGCACGTGAAAATAATCTTCCGTTCCTTGGTATTTGTCTTGGAATGCAATGTGCTGTAACAGAATATGCAAGAAATGTCGCAGGACTAAAAGGTGCTAATTCAACTGAGTTTGATGAGAACAGTCCTTATCCTGTAGTCGATTTAATGCTTGAACAGAAGAATGTTAAGGGTTATGGCGGAACAATGAGACTCGGTGCTTACGATTGTCATCTTAAAAAAGGTACAAAAGCTTATGAGGTTTATGGCTCAACAAAAATTTCTGAACGTCATCGTCACAGATATGAAGTTAATACTGAGTATATTGACCAGCTTAAAAAAGCAGGGCTTGTATTCTCTGGCATGTCACCTGACGGAATGTTATCAGAGATTGTGGAACTTCCTAATTTGGATTGGTTTGTGGCTTGTCAGTTCCATCCAGAATTTAAGTCAAGACCAAACAGACCACATCCTTTATTCAAAGGTTTGATTGCAGCTGCTGTTAAAAAATGTAAATAAATATTAAGGATATAACAAAAACCTTTTTTGAGTAGTTTTGTGATAAACAATCAAGAAAGGTTTTTAGTATATGCAAATTCAAAATAATTGTAATGTTAACTTTGAAGCTAAAAGAGTTTTAAATGTTCGCAGAGCTGTACAAGGTGGTGCAGATGAGATTGTGGATGTTTTTCTGCTAGGTAAAGAAGACGAAAAATTTATGAAGAGGTGTTATCATACACTTAAGAATTCAGAAAGAAATATTTCAGAAAATTATTCGCTTAATCGTCGTTTTAAAGAATTTTTCAGTGCATTTTTAAATAATGACGGCGCAGGCTCTATGGTAGCAATAACGAATGGTGAAATTCTTGCAGGAGTAGCAAAACCGGAATGCGGGTATGAAATAATAATGCCAAGGGAGTCAAAGCAATCTCAAACTAGTTTATTATTTGCAGCGATAGAAAAAGCCAAAGAAGGCATTAAAAAAGGTATTGGCGGGCTTGATGTATTGAGTATGGGAAAACTTAATTACGATGCTCCTGTCTCGCTTTTGGAGTGTAATTCGCTAAGATATTGCTATGATTTACAAAACAGGTTAAAATTACAAAACCAAACTTATACTTTTGACAAAGTAAAAGACAAACATGAATATGATTTAGAAGATTTTTTAGGAATAAAAGATATAGAAACAGAAATTATGTAATAAAAAAGGGCGGCTCCAACGGAGCCGCCCTTTTTTATGTTGTTTTAGTTAATTACATCATTATAGTCATTTGGATTATTTAATAAATCGTAATTAATTTCGTTTTCATTATCTGCGATAGCAGCTGCTACAACAGCGTCTGATGTTACATTAACAAGGGTTCTCATCATATCTGTAATTCTTTCGATTGCGAATAAGAAAGCAAATCCGGCAATAAGTTGTTCAGGACTTAATCCCATACCGTTAAGAACAAGAGCGATTGTAATTAAACCAGCTCCAGGGATTCCTGCACTTGTGCTGGATGCTATAATAGCTAAGAATGCAATTTGAACGATTATAAACGGAGTTAATGCAACGCCGTAAGCTTGTGCTAAGAAAATTACCGCAACGACTTGTAATAATGCTGTTCCGTCCATATTTAATGTTGCGCCTAAAGGAATTACAAAGCTTGTAACCTTATGAGAGATACCGCGTTTTTCACAGCAAGCAATTGTTAAAGGAAGTGTTGCTGATGAGCTTGCAGTACCGAAAGCTACCATCATTGCTTCTGCAATTGCTGCGTATAACATCCACACAGGAACTTTTGAAAATATTTTTAAGAATACAGGATATACAACAAATAACTGGATACCGAAACCAAGTGCTAAAACTCCGAGGTATTTTGAAATACTCATAAAGATATCGATACCGAATGCAGATACTGCTACAGCTGTTAGAGCAAATACACCTGGAGCAGCGAAGCACATAATCCAATCTGTTATTTTCATTGTAGCTGCGAATACTGATTCGAAGAAGCTTACAAACGGTCTGTTGATTTCACCAACTCTTGCTAAAGCTACAGAGAAGATTACTGCAAATACAATAATAGGAACCATATCACCGGAAGTTATTGATGCAAGAGGATTTTTAGGAATAAATCCAAGAATTATGTTTAACAAGTTGCCTTTTTGAGCTTCGATTGTTGTTGCAACCTGAGCTTGAATGCCTGTTGCCACATCGGAGTTAATATAAGCGGCAGCGCCTAAACCCGGTTTGAATACTAACGCAAGCACAGCACCTATAATAACTGCAACTACAGTAATTATTGCGTAATAGAAGACCATTTTTGTACCGAGTTTACCGAGCTGCTTGCTGTCTCCGATACTGGTTATACCGATAACGATAGCTGAAATTACAAGAGGAATCACAACCATCTGAATAAGTCTGATAAATAATTGACCGATAAAAGTGAATGCCATCATCACAACAGGATGTGGATATTGATGTAGGAAAATTCCCGCGATAACCCCGAGAACAAGTCCCAAAAAGATGTGCCAGTTTCTCTTAAGTCCTAAGCCAAGAGCAATAAGCACTTGCATGTACAGTTTCATAAAAACCTCTCAATATATACTTATAACTTGTTTATTCTACTATTTTTTGGGAAAAATATCA
>CAMTNN010000042.1 GCA_947073895.1 uncultured cyanobacterium | reverse complement strand
GGTTATAGTGCAGCCTCAAGTGGTACGCGGTCAATTGCAATCGGGGGAGCTGGACAACGAGAGCGTACAAGTGCCCAGGGAAATGATTCATTAGCAATGGGAACAAGTGCAAGAGCTACAGCTGCCAATTCAATCGCAATGGGCTTTGCAGCAATGGCAAGGGATGCTAGATCAATTGCTATTGGGACTTCACAAAATGATACAATGTCGACTGGAAATGGCAAAACTCTTGCAGACGCGGTAGATTCAATAGCAATTGGTTCGCTTGCACGAACTCAACTTGGTTCTACAAATGCAATTGCCATAGGTCGCGGAGCTCTTGTGAATAATGAGAGTAGCAGTGCTGTAGTTATAGGTTCAGGTTCAGGCGTGGGTGCGAGCAGTAACAATGCTACAGCCATGGGACCTGGAACAACGGTTGGTGCAAATAGTGTTAATGCGATGGCTATTGGTCAAGGAGCAACTGTTTTTCAAAACAATAATAATTCAGTAGCAATCGGCCCTAATGTAACAGTAAATAACAATTCTCCGAATACTATGGTTATAGGTCAAGGTATGTCTGCTTCCAGAAGCGGTACTAACAATGTTAATGTAACTACCGTTGGAAGCAATACCCAAAAAACAATTGTTTTAGGTGATAGAAATACAAGAGTATATATTCCTGGTACGCTTGTTCCGACAAATTTGGAGATATCTAGTCTTAATGTTAGAGGTAATGTTAACGTCCTAGGGCAATTACGTGTTGGTAATAGAGCATTTACCGGGTTTAATATGTATGGTTATTGTGGTCGTCATCCGAGGGGGAATTGGCATGGTGATACATCACTTATTGTAGGTATGTTTTCAAAAGATGATCATAACAATGCCTGGGTTCATCCAGGTGGTAATAAGGGACATGCTAATTGGCAGTATGCCGGACTTTCCAGACAAGAACAAGGGCATGAATGGAAGACTGTTAATGCTGACAGATATGATGATGAGAGTCAGGTCTGGTCTGATGCCGGCGTTAGAGATGCTACAAGGAATGCTTTTACTGACTTTTATCAAGTTTTTGGACTTCGTCATCCGGGCTTTCCATCTGACCGTCGTTTAAAGAATATTGGCAAAACCTTCAATGGTGGACTAGCTGAACTCAAGAAACTTGATTTATTCAATTACACATACAAAGACGATACAACAAAAACCCCTCATGTTGGCGTGATTGCTCAAGATTTACAAAAAATCTTCCCTGATGCTGTGATGAAGGGTGAAGACGGATTCTTGAGAATCAGAATGGAAGATATGTTCTACGCGTTAGTTAATGCAGTTAAAGAACTCGATACAAGATTAACAACATTAGAACAGAAACAAAAGAAAATCGATGAGCTTGAAAAGCGGGTTGATAAGTTGGAAAAACGTCTTGAAGCTTTAGAAAAAATAAAAAATTAATAATAAGTTGTTGCTACAAATACAACTTATGGCTGCAGATTTTTTATCTGCAGCCTTTTTCTATCGCTCCTTGTTAAAAAAATGTTACAAATAGTGGAAATTAATTTTTTTATTGACTACAATGATTATTGCACTGGGTGTAGAAAGAGGAGAATCCATGAACGCAAATTCAGATAAAATACTTTTACCTAATGACGTAAGAAAATTATTGAATGTCGATAATAAAGAAATTGTTGAGCTTTGCAAAAAAACATCAGTAAACCCTAAAAAAGATAGCAAAGGTCAAATTTATTTTTCTGTAGACGAAGTAAGAAAGCTTAAGAATGCTAAAACTTCTGTTGTTTCAGAAATGAATGAAAAGAAATCTGCTCTTTCTTTAGTGTCTAAACCAAATTCACAAGTTGTTGTAAATAATTTGCTTGAAACATTGACTAAGATGGAAAACAGTATTACTGATTCTATGTCAAAAATTTTGGATGAAAAATTGGAAGGCATGGACGATGTTGTTCTTGAGCTTGTAAGATGTAAAACCGAAAACGAAAATCTTAAGAACAAAGTAAACGAATTAAATAAAGAGAACTTTAAATTAAAAAATATTCTTAACAGTTTTAAACCATTGATGTGCGGATTCTATGTTAAGAAAGAAGAAGAAAATATAATTATCTAGGGGTAAATGATGGCTAAAGAAGATAGCGCTATAAATGTTAGCGATGAAAGAAGCAAGGCTCTAAAGCTTGCTATTGAGAAGATTGAAAAAGATTTTGGTAAAGGCGCTATTATGAAGTTAGGCGACAAGCCTGCTGTTAGCGTTGAAACAATTCCAACAGGTGCGTTAGCGCTTGATGTAGCACTTGGAGTTGGCGGAGTTCCAAGAGGAAGAATTATTGAAGTTTACGGCCCTGAATCATCAGGTAAAACAACATTAGCTCAGCATATTGTAGCTGAATGTCAGAAAAAAGGCGGAATTGCAGCTTTCGTAGACGCAGAACACGCTCTTGACCCTGAATATGCTAGAAACTTAGGTGTAAATGTTGATGAATTATTGATTTCACAACCTGATACAGGGGAACAAGCGTTAGATATTACAGAAGAACTTGTTCGTTCAGGTGCTGTTGATATTATTGTTGTTGACTCTGTTGCAGCTTTGGTTCCAAAAGCTGAAATCGAAGGCTCAATGGAAGACCAGCAAATGGGTTTACAAGCAAGATTGATGTCTAAAGCTTTGAGAAAACTAACAGGTATTATCGGTAAAACAAACACAACTGTTATTTTCATCAACCAGTTAAGACAAAAAATCGGGGTTATGTACGGAAACCCTGAAACAACAACAGGTGGTAATGCACTTAAGTATTACGCATCGGTTCGTATGGAAATTAAACGTGTTGAAGGTTTAAAGGGTGACGGCGAAGATGTGGGTAACCACGTTCGTGTAAGAATTCTTAAAAACAAAGTTGCGCCTCCTTTCAGAACTGCTGAATTTGATATTATTTTCGGTAAAGGTATTTGCAAAATCGGAAATATTCTTGATGTAGCTGTTGATTTGGATATTGTTAAAAAAGCAGGCTCTTGGTTCAGCTTCAATGACGAAAAACTAGGTCAAGGACGTGACAAAGCAAAAGAATTTTTGGGTTCTAACCCTGAAATTTTAGCAACAGTTGAAACTCTTGTAAGAGAAAAACTTGCTGCTAATGCATAAAATTTGAATTAAGAATAATGATTGGAATTTTCAAGCCGGATTTAATCCGGCTTTTTTATTACAAATTGTAAAAATTTAACTTCTAAATCTAAAGTTTTTGGAAAAAATGCCGTTTTTCAAAGTACAGGTAAGACAAAGATGTTAGATAAGGTAAGTTTAAATCAAAAAATACAGGATTTTATAGCTGCTAATCCCTCTGTGCAAGGGATGAATCAAACGCAGCTTATTTCTTGTCTTGTAGAAAATGAAATTGTGACTCTGGATGAGTTGCAAGAACTTTCAATATTTGCATCAAATCAGGATTATGAATCTGTTGGATTAACATTACAAAGTACGAAAACTGTTAGTGATGTTATTAAAAAAGGAAAAAGTTCTGAAATTTTATTTAAATCAAGCGACGGTAAAACATATAACTTAAATAAAACTATTCAGAATAAAATTAATAAACTTAATAAAGATTTAGAAAAAGCTGAAGATTCAAACGGTTGGATTGGCAAAGCTTGGAGTTGGACAAAGAATGTAACCGGATTGGGTGCAGGTTCTGATAAAATTCGTGATAAACAAGCTCATGTGCAAGAACTTTTAAAACAGTTTACAATGGATAATCCTAAAAAAGCTGAAATATTTAAAGAGCTTACAGGTGTTGATTTTACTCCTGAAGCGTTAGAAGCGTTTATTAAAGGAGAATTGAAGCTTGAATCCGAAAAAGCGTTAGATGGATATAAAGAAGGTCAGGAAATGGCTACGGATATTGCAGCTGACATTGGTTCTGGTATTACTGCATTTGTTATTTATGGTGTAGCGGTTGCTGCGGCACCATTTACAGCGGGTGCTTCAATTGCAGTCGGGGTGGCTGCAGCTGCAACTACCGGAGCTGTAGTTAAATCCGGAATAAAAGCACTGGACTGCGTTGGGAATAACAAAGAATATACAACAAAAGATTTGGCTTATGATATGGGAACAGGTGCTGTATCAGGTCTATTAGCACCGGTATCGGCAGGTGCAGGCGGTGCTATAGGCAAAACGGTTGCAACCAAATGTGGTATGCAGGTAGTTAAATCAGCAGGAAAAAGTGCAACAGAAGAAGTTGTTATAACAGGTTTTAAACAAACAGTGAAACACTCAATGTTAAATCCGGGTTCTTATAAATATGTTGGTGGCAGTATGCTTCAAAAAACAGGAGTCTATGGAGCAGAAATTGCTGTTGATGCAGGCGGCAGCGGCGCGTTAGACGGTGCATTTCGGGCTGAAGTAAATGGTAATGATGTATTAGAAGGTGCTGTTACCGGTTTTGGTGCAGGTATCTTTATGGGCGGCGCATTTAAAGGTATTGGCGGTGCTTGGAAAGGTATTAAAAAAGCGGTAAAAGAAGAGCCAACAACAAAGATACCTGAAAATAATCAAATAAATCAGATTAAACAATCTGATGAAGACATTCCGGTGGTTGCATTACAAGACAAAAAAATGTATTTTGTCAGTGAAATTGAAAATGCACAAACGGTTGTTGAATTAGATAACATCAGAGTAACTCTTAGGCAAAATATAAACAAAGATAATCAAAGAGAATTATCACCTTTAGTTAAAGCAATAGATGCAAAAATAAATTTCTTAAACTTGGAAAAATTAATTGATGATAATATGCTTAGTAAAGATTTATTAGCAGACTGTTATGATGTTAATTTATCTTTAAAACCGCAAACTGTAAGACATAGATTAAAATATGTTGAATTACTTGTTGAAGCAAATAGAATTAATAAACCTGATGATTGTATAGAGTTTAGAAGAAAATTAGGTAGTATAATTAAAAACGATTTAAATAAAGAACAAAAGAACAAACTATATGAGCTTTTAGATAAAAAAGAAGCGGAGTTAGATGCTTTTATTAAATTTATCAGTAATGAGGATGGTACAATTAATCCCGAGAAATTACGTCTTTTTAGAGAAAAACCGTATGATGATAAAAACACTGAATTATTACAAGACAGGTTGGATAATGTACAAACAAAAGCTGATTGTGAATACTTGGAAAGACACGTAAGACTTGTATGTCATATGAATGCAAAAGAAAGATCATTGTTATTGAATATGATACGAGAAAAAAGAGCAGAATTGCCTGATGATGAGTCTAATTTTTTATTAGATTCAAAATTTGGTTATAACCATCCGAATGATGTGAATTGTGGTGCATTTGACCATGTTGAAGTTAAATTTTTGGAATATGAAAACTGGAATTACTTATTTGACGAATTACAGTATGCAATAAATTTATGTACTAAAAATTTTACTAATACTAATATTCATAGTTTGGAAGACACCAGCTTAAGAGGCAGAAATATAGTAACAATGCCAAGTTTATTCATAGAAGCAAAAGCAAAAGGTATGAAATGTGTAATCGATTTGCGTTCAGATGTAGGCATCACAAGTCTTGAACAGCATGGATACAAACTTATTGAGCAACCTGATGGAACAAAAATTATAAGACATAATAATGATACTGATGTTTCAGGATTAAATGATGTAGAATATTTTGTATTCCCTGTAAATCATGATCGGATTGGTAATGCAGGCGTAGATATGCAAACAATAAAATTTTTAGGTCAATTTTTAACAAGAATGGAAGCGGGCAACTTATATATTGGGTGTTCAAATGGTTTACATCGTACTGACTTTGCGCTTGCCCTGAATTATGCTTTAAATAAAAATGCTAAAAATATTCCGCAATTTAAAGATTCTAAAGTGAGTGATCTTCATGCTGCAGTTCGTAGGATTTATGATACTATCAATGCGATTAAGAAGGATAACCCACCTGAAACTTGGAAAGACTTCGGGTTAGATAAAGAGACATTGGACAAAATCCCTGATGCAGATGAGTTTGAAAAAAGATTAAATAGATTACCGTTAGTATAAAACTATCTACTTTCACTATATGTTTTTAGTATATGTTTTTTTCTAACAAATTCTTTATCATAATTAGCGGGCCATTCAAGACGTTCTTTATCTTCTGGGGTCATTGCTCTATATAAACTGTTTAATCTTCTATTTATATCGGCCATTTCTGTAATATGTTTTTCTGTATGTCCGGACATAACAAGCGGAACTTTTTCGTTAGGATTGAATACATAATAAATTGCCAAAGCTATATCTGTACGGTGTAAACCTTGTGCGCATGCAATATAAAATTTTCCTTGTTTAATTAATTCAAAAAATTCCGGCAATTTATCTAAAATTTCTCTATCGGAAACTTGCGCTTTATCTATAGGAATATGAAAATATTTTAACCCATTATTTTCACATTTATCCTTGAAATTTTTGGTATAATCAGATGAACGTAAATCTATAACAGTATCAACACCATATTTTTTAATTATAGGTAAAAATCTTGTATTTCTGGATGCAGATAAGGTTTCGCCTCTCACACCTCTATTATATACTATTTCAAGATTAGGAATACGGAGATTTTTTAAACTTGAAAAATTAATTATTTGATTTTGTAAATACAAACTATTAACGTATTGATTTAGATAAGAAGCACCTGACTCAACAATAGAATTGGAAATTTTTACATTAGGTATATTCGCACCTTTAAAATTTAAGTTGCGATTTGGTATTCTTTGGTTATTTCCATTATATACGTCTATTGCGCTTAACATACACTAATCTTTCTAAATTATATATATAATAACGCGTTGTAAAAATTAAAATTGCCCTTATGTAAACTTTTGTAAACTCCAACTTTCTGGTTTCAACTAAAAAGATTACTCCTAAAAGTCTTGTTTGTACTATAATTGACATGTAGTAATTTACGTAAAGAAAGGAAGAGGCTATAATGACTAATTTAGACAAAATTATGAAGCCGAAATCAGTTGCTGTTATTGGTGCATCTACCAAAGAACACACGATTGGTTCCGACATTATGAAAAGATTACAAGAATACAAATTCAACGGTAATATCTACCCTGTTAACCCTAAAGGCGGAGTTATCGAAGGTTTGCAAGCATATACTTCTATTTTGGAAGTTCCTGGCGAAGTTGATTTAGCAATCATCGTTGTTAACGCAAAATTCGTTCTTGATACTATTGACCAATGTCATCAAAAAGGTATCAAAGGTCTTTGTATTATCACAGCTGGTTTCAAAGAAACTGGTAAAGAAGGTGCAGAAGCTGAAAAACAACTTCTTGCTAAAGTTCAAGAATACGGTATGAGATGTGTTGGTCCTAACTGTTTAGGTGTTGTTAACACTCACCCTGAAATCAGGCTTGACGGATGTTTCGCTGAATCATTACCTGAACGCGGAAACATCGGTTTCGTTTCTCAATCAGGTGCTTTAGGCGGCGGTATTTTGAACATTCTTAAAGACTTGAACCTTGGTTTTGCACAATTCATTTCTATCGGTAACCAAGCTGATGTTAACGCTGAAACAGCTCTTGAATACTGGGAAAACGAAGAAGACGTTGAACAAATTCTTCTTTATATGGAATCAATCCAAAACCCTGCAAACTTTAGAAAACTTGCTTCAAGAATTTCTAAAAAGAAACCTGTTCTTGCTCTTAAAGCAGGTCGTTCAGCAGCAGGTGCATCAGCTGCATCTTCTCACACAGGTTCTTTAGCAGGTGCTGATAAAGCTGCTAACGCTTTATTGAATCAATCAGGTGTAATCAGAGAATACTCTTTGAAAGACCTTTTTGCTACAGCTAAAGTTTTTGCTAACTGCCCTATTCCAAAAGGAGACAGAGTTGCAATTATTACTAACTCAGGTGGCCCTGGTATTATGGCTACTGACGCAATTTGTGAACACGGTATGCAAATCGCGCAAATTTCTGAAGCGACTAAAGAAAAACTTAGAAGTTTCTTACCATCAGCTGCTTCAGTTAAAAATCCTATCGATATGATTGCATCTGCTCCAATCGAGCACTACAAGCAAACTTTAGAAACAGTTATTGCTGATGAAAACGTTGATATGATTATTACAATCTATCTTCCATTCTTAGGCTTGAAAGATATTGATGTAGCGAAAGCACTTATGGAAATCAAGGCTAAAAATCCGCAAAAACCTGTTATCGGTGTATTCATGACAAAATCTGAATTCTTCTCAGCACTTTCTGAAATGGATGTTAATATGCCATTCTTTATGTACGCAGAAGAAGCTGCTGATGGTTTAGCAAGATTAAATCAACAAAGATTATGGATGGAAAGACCAGAAGGCAAAATTCCTACATTCAACGTTGATTACAAAAAAGCTCAAGAAATCATTGCAAAATCAGTTAATGAAGGTCGTGACCAGCTTACAACTCGTGAATCAATCGATGTATTAGAAGCTTATGGTATCAGAGTATGTAAATCAGGCTTTGCTACAACAGAAGAAGAAGCTGTTACAATTGCTAACTCAATCGACTACCCTGTTGTAATGAAAATGACTTCTAAAACAACATCTCACAAAACTGATGTTGGCGGTGTAAGAGTTAATATTCAATCAGAAGCACAGCTTCGTGCAGAATATAAAGACCTTATCGCAAAACTTGAAGAACGCGGACTATTAGATGGTCTTGAAGGTGTTATCATTCAAGAAATGGTTAAAGGTAACAGAGAAATGGTTTGCGGTATCGCAACTGACCCTCAATACGGCCCAATGATGATGTTCGGTTTAGGCGGTGTATTCATCGAAGTTATGAAAGACGTAACTTTCAGAATTGCTCCTCTAACTGATATTGATGCTAAAGAAATGATTAAATCAGTTAAAGCATACAAATTGTTAGAAGGCGCACGTGGTACAAAACCTGCTCAAATGGAACAAATCGAAGAAACATTATTGAGACTTTCTCAACTTGTTAACGATTTCAAATTCATCGACGAATTAGACATCAACCCATTGTTGATTTCTGAAAAAACAGGTGAAGGTATCGCAGTAGACGGACGTATTAAAGTTAGAATGTCTGAAGCTCAAGAAGCTTTAGGATATTGCTGCAAAGACGGCGTTTGCGCTTGTAACATATAATTGAACTAAAAGGCGGGCAATGCCCGCCTTTTTTTATGTTTATAAAGCATAGTTTTTTGGTTTATTTATTTTATTCACTTTGCCTTCTTTCAAGTCATTAAAAAGTTTCTTAATATCTTCTTGAACTTTATCTAAAAAATTCTCAGCCTCTTTCTGCTTATCATCTTGATACTTTGTGTATTCATCATAATCAATGTATCCATCTTTGTTTGCATCATATGCTTGAAATAAGCTAAGATTTGTTTGTAGAGCTTTGCCATTTTTATCTACTGGTGCTTTTCCATGATTAGCTTTTTTAATTTCTTCATCTAGCATTTCTGCTTCTGCCTTTGTCATACCAACATGCAAACCTATTTTACCTAATGTAATAAGTGTCATAATTTCTTCTCCTTTTTTATACTCTTTGTAACTCTTGATGTATATATAAAGTATTTGCCCAAATAAAAATTGCCCAAAAATGAGATATTAAATATAGAAAAATATGTAAACATAGATATTAAACGCCGTTCAGCCTTTACAAAACTTAATATATTATGATATTTAACGTTTGTTTTTGAATAAAAAATAGATATTGAGGGTTTATGAAACTAAAGAAATTACTTGGTGAACAAATTAAACGATTGAGAAAAAACAGAAATCTTACTCAAGAACAACTTGCAGAAATGATTGAAATTGCGCCCAGAAATCTTAGCAGGATTGAGGTTGGAGAGAGTTTTGTAACGGCTGAAACACTGGAAAAATTGCTTTTGGCGCTTAATGTTACCGCAGAAGAATTATTTGCGTATGAACATCTTCGCGAAGAAAAGGAACTTCTTGCTGATATTTATACTTACTTAGACTTAATAAAAAACAATAAGTATCAACTTGAAAAAGTTTATCGTGCGATTAAATTTGTGAAAGAAAATTCATAATTTTTTTATAACATTGAAATAATTTTACCAATCATTGTTTTTCCCAATGTTGCGAGCAGAGTTATGGTAGATACAGCTAATGCAATATAATTAATATATTTTTCTGTGTTATCGGTATT
>CAMTNN010000041.1 GCA_947073895.1 uncultured cyanobacterium | reverse complement strand
AAAACACTAAAGAAGTTCGTTCAATAATTAACGGAATCGTTGACAAACCAAGCTCAGTTCAATCATTTAACTGGGTTTCATACAGCCAAAAATCTTTAAAACAAAAAGATGTGCCGATGACTAATATCAAAGTGCCTTCTTTTGTTGACGAACTACCATATTAGGAGACTACATTTTGACAACTAAAATAGCTATAACAGGAAAAAGTGGAAGCGGAAAAACAACTATAACAAGAGCGTTCTTACAGGTTTTAAAAGAACGTTATCCCGAAAAATCCATACTTTTATTTGATAACGATTTAACCGGTGAGCTTGGCCATACATTCGGACTGGATATCAGAAATACAATTTATGGTATCAGAAGCGGGAAACACGAATATAAAACAGGCATTCCTCAGCATATGACAAAACAAGAATATGTCGAATGGGCTCTTGAAGATATTGTTGTTTCATTAGATGATAATACAGATATTATCGTATCCTGGCTTGTCGGCTCAAAAGACTGCAGATGCCCTATTACCGGTCAAATAAACGACGCACTGCAAAAATTTATAGAAAGATATGATTTTGTAATATTTGATTGCGAATTTGATTTAAAATACCTTAATCAGCTTGTTGATGTTGATATAGATTTAGCCCTTGTTGTAACAAATCCGACAAAAGAATCGATAAAACTGGCAAGTCGAATTAATGAATATTCAGCAAAATACGCAGCAGGTGGACAATTAGGAGTTATTCTCAATAAAGCAGCTAACGATGATTTATCAGAGATTTATTCACTTGCTAAGGAATCTGATATTGAGATTATTGGCTCAATTCCTTTTAACGCTGACCCGAATGTTATAGCAGATGCCGTTAAACATTTTTATTCCAGACTTAACTTACCACAGGAGAACAAATAATGATATTAGACGGAAAACAAACATCAGAAAAAGTTCTGGCTATGGTTCAAGAAAAAGTAGCTGCTATGGAAATTAAACCACATCTTGTGGTAATTCTTGTCGGCGATAATCCTGCAAGTAAGATTTACGTAAGAAATAAGCAGAAAGCAGCCTTAAAAGTTGGTATACAGTCTACTGTTATTGAAATGCCATCAGAAACAGCAGAGGAAGAACTTTTAAATACAATAGAAGAATTAAATAACGATATTAATGTCACAGGTATTTTAGTTCAGTTACCTCTTCCAAAGCACATTGATAAAAATAAGGTAATTACTAAAATATCACCACTGAAGGATGTGGATGGATTTACACCTGAAAATGTAGGACGTCTTGCAATTGGGCTGGAACCTTATTTTTATCCCGCAACACCACAGGGTATTATAATGCTTCTTGATGAATATAACATTCCAATTGAAGGTGCTGATGCAGTTGTAATAGGCCGTTCAAATATAGTAGGAAAACCTATGACACAAATGCTTCTTAAACGAAATGCTACTGTGACAACATGCCATTCATATACTTCCAATATTGAAGACAAAATAAAAACCGCCGATATCGTAATATCTGCGGTGGGTAAAAAGATTGTAAGATGTAAGATGGTTAAAAAAAATTCTGTTGTTGTTGACGTCGGGATTTTCAAAGATGAAAACGGTCAACTTACCGGTGATGTAGACTTTGATTTGGTATCTAAGTCTGCCGGTTTTATATCTCCTGTACCGGGAGGAGTCGGTCCTATGACAATTGCTTCTTTGATGTTCAATGCTTCGAAGATTTATCAATAGAACCGTTTTAATTATTACTGATTTAAAAGTCCTGTATCTTGAGCACAAGTACCAACAAGTGTTTTTTGAGAGTCTTTTTGACCTTGAAGTTCTTGTACCAATGTATCGTACATAGTTTTCATTGTATCGTATTCAATATCTAAATCTGCTAATTCAAGAGATAACTCTTCGTTATATTGTGAAGCTGCCGCATCTGCATATCTTCTTGCCTGAGCTTCTGAAACAGTACCTGCATCTTTTTGAACGAAAACCTGACCTCTGACTTTACATTCTTTTTCTCCGTCCATTGCCTTATCGAATGCGCTTTCCCATTTAGTTTCATATTTAACTTGTTCTTCAAGTTTAGCTGAGTTAGCGTCATATTTATTAGTCCAAAAGATTTGTTGTTGGATATAGTAGTTGTAATCTGCTTGAGTTGTTAATAAACTTCCTAATGCTGCTGCTGTGATTGCCATCTTCTTATACCTTTTGTTTCATCTTACATAGATATAAAGTATATAAATTTTATCGAATTTCACATTTTGTTTTTATTGTTACATTTCTTTACAAATTTTTCTTAACAATGTATTTAAATATACTCAATTATATAGTAGAATATATCGTACACTAGAAAAAGATTTATATAATGATAAAGCCGATTAATATAAACCCGAATAGTTTTCGAAACCACAGAAATAATGAATATGATGACCCCTTGCTTAAGTGGCCTCTGCGTGGTGCTGCATTCACAAACGAAATAGGTGAAGCAATGCGTCCTTTAATTGGAAATTACGCAACACTTAGCTGGGCACCTGCATTATTATACATAGGTGCTGATGTCTATGATAAATACAAAAATGACCAAACCGAATACAGTCCGAGTTCCAAAAGAGCTCTAAAACAGGCTATATTTCAAGGTTTAGCAAGTGTCTGCCTGCCAATTGTAGCTGTAAAAGCAGGACAAAACTTGTTTTCATTATTTGGACTAACTACTAAAGACGGTATTACATTCAATACAAAAGAACACATAAATAAGTTAGCGCAAGAATTTGTTGCGAACGGTAAAATGCACGCTTATGCCAATAAAGACGAAGAATGTACACAAGAATTTTTAAATATTGTTACTAACAATATGGATTTATCAGATAAAAAACATATTAAAGATGCTTATAAAAGTAATAAAGCAAATGTAAAGCAATACGCAGAATCTACAATAAAAGAATTGATAAAAATGCGAAAGGATTTGTTAAGTCCAACCGATGAATTTAAAGTCAGTGATATATATCAAAGTTACAAACAGGCCCTTGAGAAAGGTCAAACAGAAAACGTAGCGGTAAAAAGCATTTTACAAAGCAGAATTAAACAAAAAACGCTTAAAGGCAAATTTATCAAAACGGTAGGAGGCTTTATAGCTCTCGGACTTGCTATTAAACCGGTTGACAGATTTGTAGAAGAAGTTTTAATCGGAAAAGTTGTTGCTCCAAAATTAGATAATGTAAACAACAAAAAAGACGCCTGAGGCGTCTTCAAATCTATTAATTGTTGCTAAGAACAAGTCTGAATGTTGCTAAATTTTTGATAGACAACATTTTGTGTTTATTACCTTGCTGTTCGGAAATTGCAAAAATTCTGCAGATACGTTGGATTTCTTCAACACTTTGTCTATTATCAAGTTTATATACGTTTTTAATTGGGTCCGGAATAACTGACATTGTTGCGTATAATTCTTGTTCTGTCATGTGAAGCTCCTTATTAAAACTGCCTTATGTATATATAAAGTTTATTTCATTTTAAAAATTGCCTTTTTTCTTTTAAATTATTAAGAAATGTTAAGTATTGATTAAAAAAAATATATATGTAATAATAGAATCAAGGTTAGAGACCTTTAGCGAAGAAAGAGATTTAATTAATTCTTTTTCATGCTGTTTTTGTATTATTAAACCCGCAAAGGATAGTGTTTCACGCTGATGAGTGAATATAAGTTTAATTACGATTTTTTAAAGAAAAATGCGACTTCAGGAAGTTGGAGACGCGGATATGAGTTGTATCAAAAAGGTTTATTACTGGAAGCCGAACCTGAAAAGAACTTTTTCAAAGGAAAAGTTAAAGGGAACTACCAGGATTTTTATGTTACAGACCTTATTTTCAAAAAAAACAAGGTTGAAGCAAGATGTAATTGTCCTTTAAAAGAAGAATGGTGTAAGCACTCTGTAGCTGTTGCTTTAGCAGCCATTGAAACAGGGGCCTATGATAATTGGTTATTAGAAAAGCATGGAATTGAGCCGGATTTAAGTGATATAGAAGCTCCTGCTATGGAAAAACCTATGGGGAATTATATATTCCACTTTAACCCTAAAAGAAGACAAAACTTCTTTTCAATTCTTGTAAGAGATAGAGCTACAAACAAAATTGTGCGCTCACTTGAAACAATTTTAAGAGCGCTGATAGAAGTTCAAAAGCTTAATCCGGATTTTCAACTTAATGATATACAGAGAGCTGAGCTGGCATTATTTCAACTTCTTTTAAAAATTTCCAAGCAGGATAAAAAAGCAGGCTGGTACGATATTCCGATTACCAAATTTGCACCAGTATTTCCTTTAATGGCAGAGCTTGAAGAAGTTTTAGATGAAAAAACCAAAGAACGAATAATGTTCACAGACAAAGAGTGGAGCCTTAACCTCGATGTTTCCACTACAAATGTAAACGGCGGAACTAATATTGTTTTAGAGCTATTTTGGACTCGTCCCGACAAAGAATGTATTTATCCGTTTGAAGAGGTTAAATATTTTTCAAGACAAATTAAATGGGGAAGATACAGAAATCTTATATTCCCTATTAATGTTGCAATGAATGAACTTCCGCAAAGCATTATTAAATCCACATTTACAGACTTAAAAGATGCTGACGGTGGTAAATTTGTTTACGAAGAACTTCCACATCTTAAGGAAATAATGAATGTAACAATTGCTGAGAACATCAGCAAGTTATTAATGGAGCATAGACCTCCTGTTAATATTGTTACACTTGGGATTGATTATGATCAATCACTTAAAGCATCATTGGAATTTGACTATTCGGGTATGCGAGTGCCTTATTCAAAAAGCAGCACAGATAAATCGCCTTATCTATCAGTAAAAAGCAAAGAAGAAGATCTTGTTTACTGGATTAAACGCGATTATCAACATGAACAGATAGCATATAACATGCTTCTTGCTTGTAAATTTGTTCCAATGCAGACAAATAACCTTGCTTTAGAAAAAGAAAACGCGATTGATTTCTATAACTATTATAAACAACAGGCCGGTGAAGGATGGAAATTTGAAGAACGCGACGATATGAACTTCTTCAAACTTATTCCAGAACCGTTTAAAATGTGTGCAAAAGTAGACTTTTCAGAAGAATCAATTGACAGTATGGAAATTCAGCTCTACGGTCAAGTAGGGGATGAAATCATTGACTTTGATGAAATTTATAACACAATTCAAAGCGGGGAAAAATATGCTCGTGTAAGAAGCTTAGGTTTTGTTGAGTATCCGGCGCAGAATATTTATCAAGTTATGCGCTCATTCAATTCATTTGATGCTTATAGAAACGACGAAAACAAATTTTTAGTTAAAACTTACCGTGTAGGCTTAATTACAGAATTGCAAAATCAGGGATTTGAGCTTGTATTGAGTGAAAAATTCCAAAAATTCTGGGATCAGATTTCAACATTCTCTACAACATCAGAAGGCGTAAGTTTACCGGAAGGTGTAAATGCAGAGTTCCGTGAATACCAGATTAAAGGTTTCAGCTGGCTATGGTTTATGTATCAATATGGTCTAAATGGTATTCTGGCAGACGACATGGGGCTTGGTAAAACACTACAAGCATTGACCTTGCTTCAAAAAGCAAAAGAAGTTGACGGGCCTATGCCAACACTTGTTATAGCTCCCACAACAGTTGTATTCAACTGGGAATCTGAAATTCAGAAATTCACACCTGAGCTTTCATGTTTAAAATTATCAGGAACTGAAAGGAAAGGACTTTTCAAAGAAATTCCTAACTATGATATTGTCATCACAAGTTATGCATTAGTTAGACGTGATATTACGAAACTTAAGAAATACAAGTTCAGATATATTATCCTGGATGAATCACAAAATATTAAGAATGCTATATCACAGACTGCGCAATCGGTTAAAGAACTTGTTGCTGACCACAGACTCGCTTTATCAGGTACTCCGATTGAAAACAAACTTGAAGAATTATGGTCAGTATTTGACTTCTTAATGCCAGGATTCTTATTCAATGTTGCAGAATTTAACTTCAGATACGTTACACCGATTATGGAAAGACAGGATAAAACCGTTGAAAAACGTTTAAAACTCCAAATATTCCCATTCATCTTAAGACGTATGAAACGCGATGTTGCAAAAGACTTGCCGGATAAAGTTGAAAACATGGCATATTGTGAACTTACTGATGAGCAGAGAGATTTTTATCTTGAAGTTCTTGACAGTACAAAAGAAGAATTGTTCAAGAGCATTGAACTCAATGGTCTTGAAAAGAGTAGAATGTCAATTTTCTCAGCACTTCTTAGATTGCGTCAAATTTGCTGTCACCCTAAACTATATGACAAAGAACATGTTAAAGGGGTTATCCATTCGGGCAAATTTGAATACCTTAAGAGCATGCTTGAACAAATTATTCAAGAAAAACACAGAGTTCTTTTATTCAGCCAATTTGTTGATATGCTGGACATTATTAAAGGCTGGTTGGAGCGTTCGGGAATTCCTTATGAATACTTAACAGGTAAGACTAAGGACAGACAAAAAGCGGTTGAAAACTTCAATAACAACCCTAATATACCGATTTTCTTAATCAGTTTGAAAGCCGGAGGTACAGGTTTGAACCTTACAGGTGCAGATTATGTTATCCACTACGACCCATGGTGGAATCCTGCTGTTGAAGATCAAGCTACAGATAGAGCTTACCGTATCGGTCAGACCAAAAAAGTATTTGTTTACCGACTTATTACGAAAAACACTGTTGAAGAAAAGATTCAGAAGATTAAGGGCCGTAAGCGTGACCTCGTTGACAGCGTAGTTTCTATTGACAGAAACATAACAAAATCACTGACAATGGACGATATCAAGGAAATTTTCTCTGTTGATTAAACTTTCGCGCTCCGCCCAAACGTAAAAAAAAGAAAAAGTTTGCTATTAGAAAATAGCAAACATTAAATAAACACGAGGATATTAAGTTTTCTAGTTTGTATAATTATATATAAGTTTAAAAAGGTTTATAAAAGAATATAACTTGATTCTCAGCTTATTTGTGTTTTAATATGTTTATAAACTTTTTAAAGTTTTTAGGGAAAAAGTGCGGTAAAAAGTGCGGTAAAAATTAAGTACGTCAAATGGCAACAATTACACAAATCAAAGCTAAAAAAGGATATGCTTTTCAGGTTGATATAAGAGTCAAAGGTTACAAAAGAATCTACAAAACTTTTAGGCATCCTGATATGAAAACTGCAAAGAAACTTGCTCAACAATGGGCAAGTGATATTGAACTGCAGATGCAAAAAGGAACATACAAAGAGCCTACACAAATCAAAGAAGATGATAACAGGGCATCAATAAAGACTGTTACTGACCTCTTAGAATATTTCAGGAAAGAGATTGCTCCTACTCGTTACTCTTATTCAGAAAAATATAATACTATGTATTTATGGTGGTCAGAAAAAATCGGTTCTATAAATATCCGCAACCTATCATCCTCTGATATATCAGCCTGCAAGCAATACTTAATCAATGAAGATGTAAGAACAGGAAAAAATAAAGTAATCAAAAGAGGAGCAAATACTGTTAATAAATACCTCATGGCTCTCTCTGCAGTATTAACTTATGCAGTAAATGAGCTAGAACTAATTGAAACAAATCCGATGACTAAAGTAAAAATATTGCCAAAACCAAGCGGCAGAGATAGGACTCTCTCTGTTGACGAGATTCCCCTACTTGCTCAAGCCTGCAAGGATATATCAGAAGATACTCTCATGTTCTTCTTACTCTTATTATACGCAGGGGGAAGATACTCAGAGATTCACACTTTGCAAGTTCATAATATTGATTTTAAAAATAGCAGGCTTTATTTCATAGATACAAAAAACAAAACAAATAGAGGAGTCGGTGTTGAACATTGGATTGTTGAACATCTTGCAAAGTATTTGAAAAAGAAAAATATTAAATCAGGATATATATTTAAAAACAAAAAAAATACAGGCTTACTCTATATGAGAGGAAACCTGCAGAAAGCAATCAAAAATGCAGGATTAAAAGATTTTCATATACACGACTTAAGGCATACATACGCAACAACACTGGCAGAGAATGGAGCAAGCCTCTTAGAGATTGCAGTTGCTCTTGGGCATAAATCATTAGTAATGGCGAGGAAGTATTCGCACCTTGCTGCAGACCATACAGATGCGGTCATAAGGAATGCAACAAGCACAATCAACTTAGGGATTGATATTGACTGAGAATATTATTAGTTTTCTTTTTGCGGTTCTCAATCCATCTAAACAAAGACTGTTCTTTGATTAAAATCCTGCCACCATTCATACCACCATTCTCGCAGACCTCAGCAAAGCCATTTGAATCTTTATAAAAATAATATTGCCTCAATGCTCCTACTGTTGGATAATTATGATATTCATTCCACTTGGAAAGCGGAATCAATCTCTCTTTTTCCATTTGTTCAGGAGCAGGAGCAGAAACAAGTTTCTCAAGTGCTACAATCTTGAGAACCGCAGCTCTAAATTCTTTACCATATTTTTTTGTATATGCGTTAAGTTCTGAATCTATTATTGCTTGGATTTCTTCTTTATTTGTTTGCATCGTTTAATTCCCTCGTCATTTTGTATGTATTAAGTTTGTCCTGTAGCACAGGCTCAATTTCTTTATGCCACCATTCTATAAATTGCTCTTGTTCCTCATTCGTTAAATGAGTTACTGTAACATAATGACCATAATTGCTTTTCACTTTCCCTTTGCATTTATAACCAACATAGAGCATGTGAGTTTCATCTTTAGACATTTTCTACCTCATTATAATTTTCACATCTACTTTTCCAAACAGATAAAAGAATCTCTCCAATGCCTTGTTCAACAATTAGCTTTTCTCCGTTTATATAGAGTCGTTCTCTGTCGTACAAATCTTTTTGTATATCTAATGTGCAAATTTTATCCACATCTACATATTGTCTTTCTCCAATTTTATAAATATGACTCATTGCAGCACCTCATTTATATAATCAATCAATCCTCTCATTGTTGTTTTGATTAAGTGATGAGTTATAGGGTCATCTTTTACTATGTACAATCTTTTTCTTATCTCGATAAGAGCCTGTCTATATTCCTCAACCTCTTGCTCTGAATACCAAGTTACTTGTTGTCCTAGTCCATTAGTCGTGTTCCACATCTAGCACCTCTTTGATTTTTGAAATAATTTGTTTTTCTCTAGCAGTATGAACAGGAATAACCTTGCTATTTAAAATTTTTCCTATATCTCTCAATGCTTGCACAAGTTCTGCAATGCGTGTACTACAATATAAATTCTTACCCTCTTTATAAGATATTATTTTGATACCAAATTTTGATTCTATTTCCTTGAGCTTTTGTTTAAGTTCTCTATTTTCCTGTTCCGTTTCGTTCCACATTCTCTGCATTCGTTCATAACTTGCTTGTTTAGAATCCTTGTATCGTTTTAATTTATCATTTTCCGCAACAAGTTTATCGATATAATAATCAATTCTATGAAACTCTCCTGTTGCATAGATTCCTATTTTTTTTAGAAATTCATTTTTCTTTTCATTTGCAGCTTTAAATTGCAAAACTAGCTGCTCTTTTTCTTTTAAAAGTTTGCACGCATCTGACATGTGGCAATATGTGTTTTCGTTGTGCATATTATACTCCTACCTGAATCTCATCTACTTCTCTTATTACAACTGGCAAACCAAACAATTTCATCTCAGGGATTAAGCTCGGCAAGTGGTATCTATTGCAAAGACTTCCAACAAACATCGCATCAGCACTGTTCATTATTATTGTCTTTGGCTCAAAACCTGCTACTTTTAGCATTTCAATTTTTTTGCTTGCTACACCTATAACATCAAGCCTTTTGTTCCGCCATTGCTCAAACATTCACGACCTCGATTCTGAATTGCTGATTTACTTCCTGCATATAATGTTTGTTTTCTTCATTCAGTTTGCGAATAGTTGAGAACATTATTCCTTTATCCCCTACAAAAAACAGGAGAAAATATCTGCCCTCAGGGTTTAATTTGTAGGTTGAACCATCTGATTTTTTAGCATCGTAATCCCAAAGAGCAGGATGGTTTGCTAATTGACAACCTGCAAGAGCTGACCAATACACAAGAGTTGCGGTTGTTTGTCCATGTAGTTTTGGCATATTGTCTGCGAATTTCAAAACCTTATCTTGCATTTTTCTCTCCTGCGTATTTATCGAGGTCAAGTTTTCCAAGAGAGTTAAGAACTCCGATAATACCTCTGCTGCGACCATTCAATTGAGATTGTAATTCTCGATTCTGTTTGAGCAATAATTCATTCTGAGCTTTTAAGAATTTGTATTCAATCTCAGGGATTGTTACCATAATTTTTTTACTTTGTTTGTGTTTGTTCTTCGCCATGATGAGTATCTCCTTGATTAGAAT
>CAMTNN010000040.1 GCA_947073895.1 uncultured cyanobacterium | reverse complement strand
AAAAAATTTTTGTTTATAGTAATTTTAAATCATATTTGGTATTAGAGAAGGAGGCTTATAATGAGCGAAAGAAAATTAGTTGGAACAAACGAAATGTTCAAAAAAGCATTAGCTGGCGGTTACGCTATTGGTGCTTACAATGTTAACAATATGGAAATTTTACAAGGTATCGCAGAAGCTGCTGAAGAAACAAGATCTCCAATCATTCTTCAAGTTTCAGCAGGTGCTAGAAAATATGCTAATCAAACATATCTTATTAAATTAGTAGAAGCAGCTTTGGCTACAACTACAGTACCTATCGCACTTCACTTAGACCACGGTGCAGACTTCGAAATTTGTAAAGCTTGTATCGACGGCGGATTCTCATCTGTTATGATTGACGGTTCAAGATTCTCATTCGAAGAAAATGTTGCTGTTACTAAGAAAGTTGTTGAATACGCTCACGAAAGAGGAGTTTCAGTTGAAGCTGAGCTTGGTAAATTAGCAGGTATTGAAGATGACGTTAACGTTGATGCGAAAGACGCTAAATATACTAACGTTCAAGAAGCTGTTGAATTTGTTAAACAAACAGGTTGTGATTCATTGGCTATCGCTATCGGTACTTCTCACGGTGCTTACAAATTCAAAGGCGAAGCTAAATTAGACTTCGAACGCTTGAAAGAAATCAAAGATGCTTTAAGAGAAGCTGGTTTTGGCGATTACCCTATCGTTCTTCACGGTTCATCTTCAGTTCCTAAAGAATTCGTTGCAAAATGCAACCAATTCGGTGGTAACTTACCTGATGCTCAAGGCGTTCCAGAAGAAATGTTGAACTACGCTTCTAAACACGGCGTTGCTAAAATCAATATCGATACAGACTTGAGATTGGCTATGACTTCAACAATCAGAGAATTCTTTGTTGAACATCCTGAAAAATTTGACCCACGTGAATACATGGGACCTGGTAGAACAGCTGTTAAAGAAATGGTTATTCACAAAATGAGAGACGTTCTTGGTACAGCTGGTCATGCAGATGACTAGTGCTACGCACGTAGATATTGGGACGGCTCTAGGTTATAATTAATAGTCTGGATAGAAGTTCCAAGTCCGCCTTTAGGTGGAATTACAAAGTTGAAGATAAGGTAGTCGTAAGGCTACCTTATTTTTATGTTAAAATAATTTAGGGGAGATGTTATGGCAAAGATTAAGACTTTTATATTATCGCATCCTGATTTATTTACTATTTTAGGATTGGGAGTTTTATTTTATGTAATATTTTTTCACGGGATTGGAACTTATGCTTTGATGGATGTTGATGAATCCAGATATGTTTTAATGGCTCGTGATATGTTTCATTCAAAGGATTTTTTAACTCTTTATTTAAATGGCGAATACTTTTTTGAAAAACCTCCGCTTTATTTTTGGGGCGAATGTTTATCCTTTGCATTGTTTGGTAAAGTTAATGAATTTACTGCAAGGTTTCCTGTAGCTCTTTATGGTGCGTCTTGTTGTTATTTATTATACTTTATGGGCAAAAAGATTGTATCGCGCCTTTACGGTGTTGTAGCAGCCCTTATATTGGCTACAAGCTTAGAGTTTGTAATTCTTGCAAAATTTGCTATCTTAGATATTGTTGTTTCAACTTGTATAGCATTTTCATTATGTTTTGGGCTTTGTGTTTATTTTTGCAGAGAAAAGCATAAAAAATATTACTGGTGGTTATTTTATATTTTTTCAGGACTTGCTGTTATGGCAAAAGGAATTCCCGGATTTGTAGTACCTTTTGGTTCAATGTTTTTTGTTGCAATAGCATCTAAAAAGTTTAAAGAGATTTTCAAACCTCAGTATTTTCTTGTAGGTATGGCGTTATTTTTGTTAATTGTTTTGCCGTGGCATATTATTATGTTTAAAATGTATAATCCTCTTTTCTGGGATGAGTATATTATTAAACATCATCTTGCAAGGTTTATGGGCGCAGACGTTATTAATCGTAAACAACCGTTTTATTTTTATTTTCTTACAATACTGTGGGGATTTTTCCCATGGGTTGTTTCCTGTGTCCCTGTTTGGATTAAAAATATCAAGAAAATTAATTTTAAATATTTAAGATTTGACGATTCATATAGATGTTTGCTTTATAATGTAATAATTGCGTTGTTTATAATGTTGTTTTTCTCTTCGTCTGGAACAAAGTTGATAAATTATATTTTGCCGATATATTGTGCTCTTGCGTGTCTCGGAGCTTATGTATGGACAGATTATATCCAGAATAATGCTAATGAAAAGCTTATGAATATTTGCGCATATATACTTGGTGGGATGTTTTTAATTATAAGTCTTGGTGGAATTTTGACCCCTCTATATTTGCCTGCACAGATTCTTAATGATATATCGACTGTAAAAGTATTTTGTATATTATCGTCTTTTGCAGTTGGACTTGCAATAATATTATTTACGAAGAAAAAGCTTTATGCAGCAACATTTGCCTCTATTGTTATATTTATGGCAATTTTTTCAGCTCATGCAACTGAGAAATTCTTTGAAATTGATTATAAGTTCGGGCAAAATGATTTAATGGAATTCGCAAAATATGCGGATGAACATAATTGTTCGTTAACAACTTTTAGTTTTGGACATAAATATTCTTTGATTTACTATGGTGGTGAGGCTGTAACATTTAGACCAAAGGCTCAACCTGAAGAACTAACTGATATGCTGGATGAAGAAAAAAATCTTGTTATAATAAAAATTAAAGAAATGAATAAACTTAAGAATAGAAATTTTGATATTATTAAACAGGGGCGTAAATTTGCGTTGATAGAGGAAAGGGAATAGCGTGTATCAGTTTATAAGTGATTTAATGTTTTATGTGATTAAACCGTTTGCATCAGTGAGTATGAAACGCAGAGGGTATACGCAGGAATCTATTGATAGAAAATGCGGGTTTATACCGGAAGAAGGTTTTTCTGAAGATGATAATGTAATAATGTTTCATGGAGTTTCTGTTGGGGAGGCAGTTGCTTTAGAAAATCTTGTTAAAGCTTCCAGAAAGGAATTTGCTGATTCGAAAATTGTCGTTACAACAGGAACTCATACCGGGCAGGATATTGCAAAGAAAAAACTGGGTGAAACTGCTGATTTAATAACATATTTTCCGGCTGATTTTCCTAAATGTATAAGAAGATTTTTAGATAAAGTTAAGCCTAAAACAGTTTTTATCGCTGAAACAGAAATATGGCCGAACTTTGCAATGGAATGTAAAAAACGCGGAATAAATTTATATATTATTAACGGGCGTATTTCAGACAGTACATTTAAGTCATACAATGCTTTAAAGCTTATTTTTAAATATTTTTTAAGTTTTTATACCGGAATTTTTACACAAAGCGATGATGACAATAAGAAATTTTTAACTATTGGAGCTAGTCCTGAAACTACAAAAAAAATGGGGAACTTAAAGTTTGATGTTAAAAAACCTGAGGGGGTAAATTTTAATAAAGGTAACTCTCGAGTTCTTCTTGCTGGTTCTACACATCAAGGAGAAGATAAGATTGTTTTAGATGTGTTTAAAAATTTAAAAGAAAAACATTCAGATTTAAAGCTAATTTTAGCTCCAAGACACTTAACGAGGACTGATGAAGTTAAAGAATTAATTAAAGAAAGCGGATTTGAGTTTGATATGCGCTCATCTGGTCGTGATAATTTGGAAGGAGTTGATATTTTGCAGCTTGATACATTGGGTGAGCTGGGAAAAATGTATGAGCATGCGGATATTTCGTTTATTGGCGGAAGTTTTAATAAAACAGGCGGGCATAATCCTTTAGAATCAATTGTTTGGGATAAGCCTGTTATATCCGGGCCATCTACTCATAACTTTAAAGATATTTATGCAATTATTAAAAATGCGCATGCCGGTTTTGTAGTTAATTCAGAAGATGAATTTCTTGAAATTGCCGACAAAATGCTTACAGATAAAGATTTTTATCTTGCGACCGTTAAAGCAGGAACTGATGTTTTTGCAGAGCAGCAAGGCGCTTTAGATTTTGTAATAAATGTATTAAAGAGTAATTGTCTGTGATAGGATAGACTTATGGCTAAGTTGATTCCACTTCACATTCACACGGAGTATTCATTACTGGATGGTATGATTAGGGTTCATGACCTCGTTAATTACGCTAAGGAAAATGAACTACCTGCTATTGCAATTACAGACCACGGGGTTATGTATTCTGCTGTAGAGTTTTATGAACTGGCTGAAAAAGCTGGTATTAACCCGCTTATCGGCTGTGAGTTTTACGTTCACGATGGCGATATTCATGTCAAAGACTCTTCTAATAATCCTTTATATCACTTAATTTTGATAGCAAAGGATACTGTCGGGTATAAAAACCTTATCAAGTTGGTTTCAACTGCTTGGTGTGAAGGTTTTTATTATAAACCGCGTATTAATTTTGAGCTATTAGAGCAGTATCATGAAGGTTTGGTTTGTGCGTCTGCATGTTTAGGGGGCGAGGTTCTTCAGAACTTATTAAAAGGTGAAAAAGAAAAGGCTAAAGAAACAGCTTTAAGATACAAAAATCTGTTTGGTGATGATTATTATATCGAATTACAAGACCACGGTTTAGAGGAGCAAAAAAGAACTAATCCTGATTTAATCAAACTGGCTCGTGAGCTTGATATTAAAATGATTATCACAAATGACGCGCATTATTTGAGAAAAGAAGATGCGGACGCTCAGGATACGTTATTATGTTTACAGACAAATGCTAATAAGGATGATGAAAAACGTTTTCATTTCCCGAATAACGAGTTTTACGTAAAATCAACAGAAGAAATGCGTAAAGCATTTTCTTGGATGGATGATGCGACTTTTGAAGAATGTGTTCAGAATACGGAAGATTTTGCAAACAAGTGTCATGTAGAAATTGAACTTCACAATGCACCGTTACCTCATTATGATGTTCCTGATGAGTTTTTGGCTACAGCAGATAAAGTTGATTCAAGTATTATTGATCGCTTAAAGAAAAAAAATAAAACCGAAGCAACAGAAGAGGTTATTGAAGAAGCAATTTATATTCAAGGTATAGAAAATTATTTAGAACACGTTGTATTTGAGGGTTTAAAAAAGCGATATGGTGATCCGGTTCCGGAATCCATTGTTGAACGTGCAAAATATGAATTAGGCGTAATTAATCAAATGGGGTTCCCTGCATACTTTATGATTACATGGGACTTTATTCATTATGCAAAAGTTAATGATATTCCGGTTGGTCCGGGAAGAGGTTCTGCGGCGGGTTCTGTTGTTGCGTATGCGCTTGAAATTACGGATATTGATCCAATTTATCATAAACTGTTGTTTGAAAGATTCTTGAACCCTGAACGCTTTACGATGCCCGATGTCGATATTGACTTTTGTATCGAAAGGCGTAGTGAAGTTATTGACTATGTAACCCAAAAGTACGGCGAAGATAAAGTTTGTCAGATTATTACATTCTCAACTTATGCTCCTAAAGCTGCATTTAAAGGGGTAGGAAGAGTTCTTCAGGTTCCTTTTGCTGAAAGTAACAGAATTACAGGGCTTATTGAACCTGCCCTAGATGTTGCAAGAGCTACTAACCCTAAAGCCGAATGGCTTAGAGATATTATAGCAGCTGAAGGAACTTCTGATTTTAAGCAACTCTATAATGAAGATTATCAGATAATGAATCCTGAAAGCGGTAAAACAATTAGTTTTAAACGCTGGGTTGATATGGCTGTTGCTATTGAAGGTCTGAAATGCGGTACAGGTACGCACGCTGCGGGTGTAATTATTTCTCACGCTCCATTGGATACAATTTTACCTGTACAGCCTTCAAAGGACGGTATTGTTCAAACGGGGTATCCTAAACACGAGGCTACCGAGGTTCTTGACCTTTTAAAAATGGACTTTTTGGGTTTAAGAAACCTTACTATGATTACTAAAACTTGTAAGATGGTTAAAAAATACAGAGGAATTGATGTTGATATTAACCATATTCCTCTTGATGACAAACCTACTTACGATATGCTTGTTAAAGGTGAGACGATTGGTGTATTCCAGCTTGAATCACAAGGGATGATGAATCTTGTTAAACGTCTTAAACCCGACGTATTTGAAGATTTAGGCGCGCTGGTTGCTCTATTCCGTCCAGGACCGTTGGGTTCAGGTATGGTTGACGATTTCGTTGCCAGAAAACACGGTAAGCAAGAAATTACTTATGCTCACCCGCTTTTAGAACCTGTATTGAACGATACATACGGAACTATTGTATATCAAGAACAAATCATGCAAGTGTTTCAGGTACTGGCTGATTACTCACTCGGTCAAGCAGACCAAGTTCGTCGTATGATGGGTAAAAAAGACTTGAAAACAATGGAAGAACAGCGTGGTAAGTTTATCACTGCGTCTGCAAAACACGATATGAAAAAAGAAGACGCTGAAAAACTGTTTAACCAGATTCTTGCGTTTGCTTCATACTGTTTTAACAGGTCGCACTCTGCTGCTTATGCATTTGTTGCTTATCAGACAGCATATTTAAAATGTCATTATCCTGTAGAATATTTCTCTGCGCTGCTATCAAGTGTATCGGATAACAAAGACCAAACACAGTTATATATTGAAGAAGCTCAAAGATATGGCTGTAAAGTTTTAGCTCCGGATGTTAATAAATCTTATCTGGAATACGCTCCGGACGGTGATAATATTCGTTTTGGTATGGCTGCAATTAAAGGGGTTGGAGCTCCTGTTGTAGAAGCTATTATTAAAGAACGAGAAGAAAATGGCGAATTCAAAAGTATATTTGATTTTTGTAAACGTGTTGACGGTAAGTATGTTAACAAAAAATCGCTGGAAGGTTTGATTAAAGCGGGTGCGTTTTCAAATATTGAAAAAAGTCGCAAACAACTTTTTGAAAATATGGAACATATTCTGGATGTAACTTCAAAAGAAGCTAAAGATAGAGCTATGGGCCAAGTAAGTTTATTTGCTTCTGTTGAAAACTCGGAAGAATTTTCAGGTGTACAATATCAGCTTGTTGGAAGTGATGAAGAATATTCAGATAAAGAGCTTCAAGTTTTTGAAAAAGAGTTTTTAGGTTTTTATGTCACATCTCATCCTCTTTTTTCAATAAGAGACAAAGTTCAATACTTAACAACGCATAGAATCTCAGAACTTAATGAAGTTCAGGAGGAGGGTGTTGTAACTGTTTGCGGGCTTATAACTGCAACAAGACAAATACCAACTAAAAAAGATCCTTCTAAGTTCTTACGATTTGTTACCTTAGAGGATTTATCAGGCAAAGTTGATTGTGTTTGTTTCCACAAAAAACTTCTTGAATACGGAGAAATTCTTGAGCCAGACTGCAAGGTTGTTATTACAGGTAAAATACAGCATCGCGGAGAAGACCAAATAAGTCTTGTTGTTGATAATGTAAAATCTGTTGATAATTCTAATATTGTTATAGTCAGTCTTCTTGATGAAATAAAATACGAAGAATTATGCGGAATTAAAAATATTCTTGCAAAGTATCATGGCGATGACCCTGTAATGATAAAACTTCCACCTGTTAACGGATTCAGCACAAGAATTATGACTTCTTCAATGTTCTGGGTAAATTCGACTAATGATTTGGTTAATAATATTAAACAGGTGTTTCCAAATCGAGTAGATGTTTCTATAAATTCTCTTGATAAACCTATCAATTCTGTTGTATAATACACCTAATATGATGGGGAAAGATAAAGAGAGTAATGTTTTTTATATAACACACAGCGGGGAACTTTTGTTCTGGCTTGTTGTTATACTTATAGTTGTTGCAATTTCTACAGTGACTTATATGTTCAAGGAAAAGAATGCTGATAACGATTATCGTGTGTTTTTACCTGACGTGGACGGTTTGATTGTCGGCTCTCCCGTGAGAATGATGGGAATTGAGGTTGGTCATGTCGTAAAAATTAAGCCTGTTAAAGATGAAGTATATGTTAAGTTTATTTTAACAAATCCGGATGTATTTATTCCTCAAGGAACAGCGGTTACTGTTGAATTTTCAGGAATGGCGGGTTCTAAGTCTCTTGAATTATATTTACCTGATAAAAATACGTATCGTGATGATTCTTCTCCTTTGCTTGTTGTTATGCCGCCAAAAAGGCTGCATGATGCATTGGGGCTGCTAAATGATATGTTTAAAAAGTTGGATTCAATAATTTTAACAACTTCTTCTTTTGGAGGAAGGCTTAACTTAGATTTGCCTAATACAGGTAAACCTGCTGATATGAAAAACTTCTTAAAATTAACAGATGATATGATTGATGATACTGAATCAAAGGCTGCTGATTTTAGAAAATATTTAGGAGGCAAGAAATGATGAATGAGAAGTATAATAATCTGAAAATAGTTTCCAACCCTATTGTTAATCAGAGTTTATGCACTATGCGGGCTAAGGACACTGATACTCAGGGAGTGAGATTAGCAGCAAGGAAATTAACACGTATTTTGCTCTATGAAGCAACTAAAAATCTACCTCAGAAAGATATTGAGGTAGAAACTCCGCTTACAAAATTTGTTACCAAAACAATTAATCCGGATATAACGATTATTATTTCGCCAATTCTTCGTGCTGGTTTAATTTTTACAGATGAAGCTGTTGATATTTTGCCGCAAGCTACGATTCGTCATATAGGGATGTATCGTGATGAGAAGACTTTAAAACCTGTATGGTATTATAATAAAGTTCCAATGCCGGTTGATAAGCCTGTTGAGGATTATTATGTATATATTACAGATCCTATGCTTGCTACTGGTAATTCTTTAATTGAAGCAATTCGTTTGTATGTTGAAAAAGGTATTCCTGAGACAAATATATGTTGTGTTTGCATGATAGCGTCACCACAAGGTGTGCATGCGGTGTTTGAAGCCTTCCCTGCAATAACATTGATTGTTGCAGCTGTGGATTCTCATTTAAACGAACGTGGTTATATTGTCCCAGGTATGGGCGATGCGGGTGATAGAATTTTTAATACATAATAATAAAAAGACCGATTCGAAAATCGGTCTTTTTTTTACTACATCTTTGAGTATTAACCTCTGATACCAAGTTCCTTGATAAGGCTTCTGTAACCTTCAAGGTTTTTACCTTTCAAGTAAGAAAGAAGTCTTTTTCTTTTACCAACCATCATCAAAAGACCACGTTTTGTAGCGAAGTCTTTTTTGTTAGATTTCATGTGTTCAGTAAGTTCAGAGATTTTCTTTGTTAACATAGCGATTTGAACTTCTGCAGAACCTGTGTCCTTAGCATTTGATCCAAATTTTTCTACGATTTCTTGTTTGTTTTTTAAATTGATAGACATAGTTTTTCCTTTTTTTGTTTGGACAGGCTCTAGGCTGAGCCTGCTGTTGAGTGTCATATTGGCGTAAGCACTCTACAGGGGTAAATATATTACAAATATAAGGCGCTGTCAATATGGGCTTCACTAACTCCCTTGTAATTAATTCTTGAAGAAGTAATTGGTTGTCTATAATCTGATTTATTAATGGAACGAGCTTCTACAAGTACTGACGGTGGTAAAATTGACCACTTATAGAGCGCTGTTGACATTCTCCTGTAGAATTTATCCAGCCATTCAATTTTTTGTTCTTTAGAAACAGAATTTTTCTTTTCATAAACAAATTCTGTTTCAAGGAAATCGTTGTATCCTTCGTTCTTGTTTTCAACTCTCCAAATAATTTCATCTAAGAACTCATAAGGCATAAGTGCGTCTTCTGCAATTAATGTTTTGCCTGTTTTAGGATCAATTGCAAGTTCAGCTCCCGGTTTTTTTAGTATAATTGCTTCCGGAATTGCGTTTTTCACTTCTCGGTTTTCATTCATCCAGCGGGCAAACGCAAATAACTTAGTCTTTGGAACATCCGCAATCGGTGCAAAACCGCCTGACATATCACCATTGATTGTAGCATAACCCATATAGAGTTCTGATTTATCTGAAGTTGCAATCGGAATGCAAGATGCGAACTCATTGCTGATTCCCCATAAAAACATTGCTCTTGAACGAGCTTGAATATTATCAGGAGTAAACGAAGTAGTGTATCTTCCATCCCATTTAGATTCAACAACTTTGAATAAGTCGTTAAGGCATTCTGTTGTTGTGTCTACCATGGGTTTTATGCTTGCTTCGGTAAAGTTTATGCCAAGGTTTTGGGCTAACTCAGCTGCATCTGACTTGCTTTCATTTGACGTTAATTTAGACGGCATAGAAATTCCAAATACATTTTCCTTTCCGATTGCGTCTGCTAGCAGCACAGCACAAACGGTTGAATCTAAGCCCCCTGACAGACCCAATACGGCACGTTTGAATCCACACTTGATAAAATAATCACGGATACCTTGAATAATTGTTTTATAAGTACGTTCTAAATCAGATTCATATTCAAGTGTAAATACTTTTTGTTCGTTTAACGATTTTTCAAGCCCTTGAGTAAGTGGGTAGATTTTTCCGATTTTCTTTTCAGGGTTAACGATAAGGAATTGTTCCTCAAATGATTTTGCACGGGCTAGAAGCTTCCCGTCAGCGTCAAAAACTCTGCTTGAACCGTCAAACGAGATATTGTCTATTGCACCGACCTGATTTACATAAATAATAGGTGTTTTATAGCTGGAAGAGATGAAAGAAAGCATATTATGCTTTAATTGTTCTTTTTTTGCTCTTGTTGGTGACGCTGAGCAGTTTACAAAGAGCTTTGCACCAGCTTTATGTAATTC
>CAMTNN010000039.1 GCA_947073895.1 uncultured cyanobacterium | reverse complement strand
CAGATGCTAATATCCCGCATTTTTACTGTTTAGTTATATCAAGTGTGATATTATTTGCAGGTTTCTTGGTTGCAAATATTGCAACTGAAGATTTCAGATTAGTTGATCCAATGTATTTCGGGGTATCTTTAGCAATAATTATTACAAGCTTGTGGTTAATTACTATTAAACATAAAGTTTTATCGAATGTTATCGGATTTATTACAATGGAAAACGGTATTTTCTTGCTTTCACTTTCTGTAGCTAAAGAAATGCCGATTATAGTTAACCTTGGTGTTTTACTTGACTTGTTTATTGCGGTATTTATACTGGGTATGCTTGTTAGAGAAATTAACAACGAGTTTGACGATATGGAAGTTTCACATTTATCAGATTTAAAGGACTATGAATACAATGATTAATTTAATTTTATTATTTCCGCTTTTAGCGTGTTTAATATTGTTCATATTCAAAAAAGGATTTTTGAACAATTTAATGATAAATATTTATGCTGTGTTGCATTTCTTAGTAAGTTTAAGCTTTGGTTTATTCGGACAAGATGTTTTACCTTGGGGTGTTACACCATTCTTTGCGATATCTGCTAAAAACTTTATATTCTTGGCGGTTATGTCAATTGTTTTCTTAGCGGTTGCAATTTATAACAACGGGTATATGAAGGGCTGTGCTGTTGATGATAGAAAAGCAAGACATTATACTTATATGATTTTGTTCTTTGTATTTTCTATGACAGGTGCAATTCTTACTACTAACCTTGGTGCAGCTTGGGTATTTATTGAAGGTACAACTTTAGCAAGTGCGTATTTGATTTATTTCCACAAAACAAAACATTCTATTGAAGCAGCTTGGAAATATGTTTTTATCTGCTCAATCGGGATTGCTCTGGCTTTTGTCGGAATTATTCTTTTGACAGTTGCAACCGGCAGCTTAAACTCTTTATTCTATGAAGATTTAATGAACAATGCTCAATTATTTAATCCTTTCTGGTTAAAATTAGCATTTGTGTTTATATTGTTTGGTATTGGTACAAAAATGGGCTTGGCACCTGTTCATTTCTGGCTGCCTGACGCACACGCTGAAGCTCCTTCTCCAATTAGTGCTTTGTTATCAGCAACACTTTTGAACTCAGCATTTTTAATGATTTTAAATGTGTTTGGTGTTATGGTTGCATCCGGAGCAGACGGTTATGCAAGAATAATGATGCTTACAATGGGATTTTTGTCATTGTTTGTAACTGCAGTTTTTGTTTATCATATTAATAATTACAAAAGAATGCTTGCATATTCTTCAATTGAAAATATGGGTATTTTGATTATCGGTGCGGCTTTAGGCGGTATCGGTGCTGTTGCTGCAATGATTCATTTAGTTGGTCACTCATTAATCAAAGCTGCGTTCTTCTTGACTTCCGGTAATGTTCTTGAACTTTACGGGACAAAGAAAATTAAATCTGTTACAGGTTTATTAAAAACTGATAAGGAAACAGGTTGGTTATGGGTTGCTTCATTCTTAGGAATTGCGGCATTTCCACCATCAGTGTTGTTTATTAGTGAATTTATGACCGTAAAAGCAATGATTGCTCAAAACAAGATTGCTCTTTGTATTGCATTTGTATTGTTATTAACAATTATTCTTTTTGGTTTGGCTAAGTCTGTAATCGGAATGAGTTTTTCGCAGGAAAGTGTTGAAAAAGAAGTTCCTGAAAAGAAATTAAGCTGGACAATGTATGCTCCGCAAATGGTTTTACTTGCAGCTGCATTTGTTTTAGGTATCTATATGCCGTTATATATGACAGACCTAATATCATTAACTACAAAGGCATTAGGTTTTTAGGGAGGAATTAACGTGAACTGGATTATAACAGAAAATAATAAACGAATTAATGCAAACGATATTCCAACTGTTTCAGTTGATGAAATCAAAACGGATTTTGCGAATATGAATATGCGTTTAATCGGATTCTTTGGAAAACAGGAATTTGAGAATGTAAGATTATATGTTGTTTTAGCTGATGATAAAGTTGGTAAACTTTATGTGACATCAACTTTATTTGATCAATCAGTTAAATCTTATGAATCATTTACTCAGAAATTCCCTCAATTTCATATCTTTGAAAGAGAATTTTATGAAGAATTCGGTATTGAACCGCTTAACCATCCTTGGTTAAAACCAGTGCGTCAAAACCAAGATAGTTACCCATTCTTTGAAATGAAGGGTGATGAAGTGCATCAGGTTGCAGTTGGACCTATTCATGCAGGTGTAATTGAACCGGGACATTTTAGATTTATGTGTCATGGTGAAAAAGTATATGATTTAGAGATTATGCTTGGATACCAGCATAGAGGTGTTGAAGAAATTTTCCTTAAAGGTGGAAAATATAATAACAGGTTAGCAGAATCTGTTTGCGGTGATTCAGTTATAGCTTACAATATGGCTTATTCTCAAGCTATGGAAGCTTTATCTGATACAAAGATTTCATCAAAAGCTGAAATTATCAGGCGCATAGCTTTAGAAATGGAAAGAATGGCTATTCATATTGGTGATATGGGAGCTGTTGCCGGTGACGTTGCTTATCAAATGGGTGCATCAATCTTTGGTGTAACAAGAACTCTAGTAATTAATACAATGTTAGAAATCTCAGGAAGCAGATTCGGCCGCGGATTAATTAATGTTGGCGGTGTTAACTTTGATATTGATAAGAATATGTCAGATAAGATTGTTAAAATGTTGGATGAAGTTGGCAAAACCGTTGATAGAACAACACGTGTTATGCTTAAAGCTCCAACAGTGATTTCAAGACTTGAAAGAACAGGTGTTGTTAATACGGAAAACGCTAAATCACTAGGTGCTGTAGGTATGGCTGCAAGAGCATCAGGTGTTGATATTGATTCAAGATTTGATTTGAATGATAAATGGTATACATCATTAGATGTTGTTAAACCGTTTAAAGCTACTGGTGATGTTCATTCAAGATTTAAGCTTCGTTATAAAGAAGTTAAACAGTCAATGCTTATTGTTAAAAAACTTCTTAAAAAATTGGAAGATTTTAATAATGAAGGTTTAAAGGTTGAGCCTAATAATAATCTTGCTCCAAATTCTTTTGTAGTTTCTGTAGTAGAGGCTTGGAGGGGTGAGCTTGTTCATATTGGTTTAACTGGAGGAAATGGCGAACTTCTTAGATATAAGATGAAAGATCCTTCTTTCAATAACTGGTATATGCTTGCAATGGCAGTAAGAAATAACGGAGTTTCTGACTTCCCGTTATGTAATAAGAGTTTTAATTTGTCATACTGCGGAAATGATCAATAGAGGTATAAAAAATGTTAGATACACTTAAATTAAAATATTTTCAAGGAAATCAATTTATAAAAGATATTCCGAATGCACCAATGAGAGACCAATTCAGAGGTTTTCCTATTCTTAAAGGCGGATGTAATGTTGATGAATCAATTTGTCCGACAGGCGCATTAAAAACTAATCCTTTGTCAATCGATTTGGGTAAATGTACGCTTTGCGGTGCTTGCAAGTGTGAGTGCATAGAATTTTCTAATCACTACAAGCTATCATCTACTTCAAGAGAGAAACTTATTATAACAGAAGGTATGTTAGCTGAAGATTATGAAAAAACTGCTATTGAATGCAGAAAAGAAATCAAGAGAGTATTTTCTAAATCTTTGAAGTTAAGACAGGTTTCAGCAGCTGGCTGTAACGGTTGTGAAATGGAGCTCAATGCTTGTTCTAACTGTAACTTTGATATGGGCAGATTCGGTATCGATTTTGTTGCATCGCCTCGTCACGCTGACGGTTTAGTTATTACAGGTCCAATTTCTGAAAATATGGCTTATGCTCTTGAGGATTGTTATAAATCAACACCAAACCCTAAAATTGTTATTTTAGCTGGTGCTTGTGCAATTTCGGGCGGGGTATTCCAAAACTCTTCTAAATTAAATAGGGAATTTTTGGAAAAATATCCGATTGATTTATATATTCCAGGATGTCCTGTTCATCCGTTAACATTTATTAACGGGGTTCTAAGTTTTATTTCCGGTAAATAATTGTTACAAAATTTTACATGTTCAAAAATCATCCTTTTGAATGGGAAATTAAACGGTTTAATATATTTACACGCATTGAGCTATATGTTAAAATTAATATGGTTTCGTAATACTTTGTAACATATATAGCAATAAAATTTGTTTTAGGTTTTTATTTAAAATAAAATGTTATATGTAAAGTAAAGTATAACCCATTATTATAATATATTAGGAATTCGGACTTATGAAAAAACAATTTAGCTACTTACTCGCGTTGTTTTTCTTGCTTTCAGTTTGCAAGGCTAATGCCGCTGAGCCTTTTGCGGGTGGCATTAGAGGATATGAAGCAGGCGCATTTAATAGTATGCAGTTAGAGCAGATTAATGGATATCAGCTTGAAAAGAGTTATGTGCAAACGCTTGATTATCAAGATGATGACGAAAGAATCTATGACGCATCGGTAGAAGAAGACGCGGCAAGAACAGGTAATTTGATTTACAACCCTCACTTTTTGCTTGAGCGCATTAATTTCGAAGGTAATACTGTAAAAGATATTTCTGAAGAAGATTTGCAGCACTTAGGTTTAGAAGTTGTTGGTGAAGATATTTTCTTTGATGAGCTTCTTGAGGTTTGTGCTAAAGTTACAAATTTATATCATTCAAAAGGTTACTTAACGTCTTATGCAACAGTTCCTCCTCAAAGAATTGTTGACGGTGTTGCTACAATTAAAATCATTGAAAGTAAAGTTGGCGAAATGAATATCGATGGCGAGAAATGGACTCGTGAATGGTATTTGAAACATATTATTATGGGTAAGGCCGGCTTAAGAGAAGGTGATGTATTTAATGCTAAAAACCTTCAAAGAGCAATGAAAGAAATTAATAAAGAAGACTATGTTCAAGTTGAAACAGAAGTAGAACGTCAAGCAACAGGTGAAGAAGATACAACTTTAACACTTAATGTGCGTGACAGATTCCCTGTTAATTTGAATTTTACATACGATGACTATGGTAGATCTTATACCGGTGCTCAAAGAGTTTCATTCTTAGTTGGAATGGATAACTTAACAGGATTAGGCGATAAGATTTACGGTGGTACTATTTTATCATCAGGTTCAACAGGTTGGATGGCTGGATACTCTCTTCCTGTATCATCTTACGGAACAAGATTGTCTTTTGATTTTTCTGATTCACACGTAAAATTAGGTGGTCCTTATAGACCATTTGGAGTTAAAGGTAACGCTCAAAGTTATTTCTTTAAATTAACTCATCCACTTGTTCAAACTGCTAAATCAGATTTATTCTTGTATTCAGGATATGATTTTGTAAACGCTAATACATCTATGATGTTAAACAATAATAGAAATTATATTTCCGATTATAACTTACATGTATGGCGTTCAGGTTTATATGGTATGACAGATGACAGTTATGGCCGTTGGATTGGAAACTTGAATATTGATTTTGGTATGGGTGGAAATGATAAAACAAATCTTTCTATAGCTGATAAATCTTTCTTTAAGATTGGTGCTAATGCAACCCGTGTGCAGAGATTATTTTCAAGAAGTATGGGTGTGGTAAGAGTCGGCGGTCAATATTCACCTAATGACTTATATGCTGCAGAACAAATGCAAATTGGTGGTCCTTATACTTTAAGAGGCTATCAGCCTGCTACAATGCTAGGTGACTACGGCGTTTCCGGTACTCTTGAATATAGAACTCCGCTACCGTTGCTTGATAAAATATGTCCTTGGTTAGATGAAAGACTTAGAATAGCTGCTTTCTATGATTGGGGATGGATAGGAACTAATAATTCTACATACCTTGACGGTAGTGTCTTCTTACACAGTGTAGGCTTTGGTACTTATATGCAGTTTGCAGATTGGATTACTGCTCAAATCGGTGTAGGCTTCCCGCTTAAAGACGAGTATGCTAACGGAACTGCAAGATTTTATTTCAGCGTTAACTCAGATTTAGACAGATTGATTCCTTTGAGAAACCCTGAAAAATTATAGAAAATATTTTATTTAAAAGAGCGAATTTTATAATTCGCTCTTTTTTTATGCTATAATACTGGTAACCCATTACAACTAAATCTCATACAAATTCATTATTGTTTAATCTTGTATGTAGAGTATAATTAAGTAGTTACTTATTATAAGAAAGGAAATTAGAAGATGAGTTTTGTACCTGTAGTAATAGAACAATCAAGCAGAGGGGAAAGATCTTTTGATATTTTCTCAAGGCTTCTTAGAGAAAGAATTATTTTCTTAGGAACTCCAGTAGATGATATGGTTGCAAACCTTATTGTTGCTCAGTTGCTTTTATTAGATAGTGAAAATCCTGAAAAAGATATTATGTTGTATATCAATTCTCCAGGTGGTAGTGTTACTGCAGGGCTTGCAATATATGATACAATGCAACATATTAGAGCAGATGTTTGTACTATTTGTTTAGGTCAAGCTGCTTCAATGGGTGCATTCTTGCTATGTTCAGGTGCAAAGGGTAAGAGAATGGCTCTTCCTCACTCAAGAGTTTTGATTCACCAACCTTTAGGTGGTGCTCAAGGTCAGGCTACTGATATTGAAATTCAAGCACAAGAAATCTTGAGAATTAAAAAGACCTTGAACGAAATTATGGCTTCAAACACAGGTCAGTCAATCAAGAAAATTGAAAAAGATACTGATCGTGACTACATCATGACTCCTCAAGAAGCTCTTGAATATGGTATGATTGATAAAGTTATAACAAAGGATGTAGTGTAAACTACATCCTTTTATCCCAACGGTAACAACAGGAGAAAATATAAATGTCATCAAACGACAGATTAAAATGTTCATTTTGCGGAAAAACACAAGATCAAGTAAAAAAGCTAATTGCAGGACCTGATGTATTCATTTGTGATGAATGCGTTGATTTGTGTAATGAAATATTAGACGAAGAGTTTTTTGAAGGTAAAGAAAAATCAGTTGAGGGAGAATCGAGAAAAGAATCATCTGAAGCTTCTGATGATAAACCGATTCCAAAGCCTCATGAAATTAAGGCTTATTTAGACCAGCATATTGTAGGTCAGGATGATGCTAAAAAAGTTTTATCTGTTGCAGTGTACAACCACTACAAACGTTTAAAACATAATAAAAAGGCTGATCCGAACCAAGTAGAAATTCAAAAGTCTAACATATTGTTAGTTGGACCTACTGGTAGTGGTAAGACTCTTTTAGCTCAAACATTGGCAAAACTTCTTGATGTTCCGTTTGCTGTAGCTGATGCTACAACTTTAACAGAAGCGGGTTATGTTGGTGATGATGTTGAAAATATTTTATTGAGACTTTATCAAAATGCCGATTATGATGCTAAAAAAGCTGAAAGAGGTATTATTTATATTGATGAAATCGATAAAATTGCTAGAAAATCTGAAAATACATCTATCACAAGAGATGTTTCCGGTGAAGGTGTACAGCAGGCTCTATTAAAATTGATAGAAGGTACTGTTGCCAATGTTCCTCCTCAAGGTGGAAGAAAACACCCTCAAGCAGAAATGATTCAGATTGATACAAGCAATATCTTATTTATTGTTGGTGGTGCTTTTGTTGATTTGGATAAGATTATTGAACATAGAGTTAAAGAAGGTTCTTCTATTGGGTTTGGTAATTCTGCTCCAACTCAAGCCGAAAAAGAAGCTGCCGCAGCTAAGGTTTTGAAAAAATTACAGCCGGTTGACTTGCTTAAGTTTGGATTGATTCCAGAGTTTATTGGTAGAATTCCTGTTTATGCAGTTCTTGATATGTTAAGTGAAGATACTTTGAAAATGATTCTTACAGAACCAAAGAATGCTATTGTTAAACAGTATAAATGTTTGCTTGAAATGGACGGCGTTGATTTGAAATTTGAAGATGAAGCAATTGCTTTAATTGCTCATAAAGCTAAAAAACGTAAAACAGGTGCCAGAGGTTTGCGTTCTATTGTTGAAGAATTGATGCTTGAAATCATGTATGAAATTCCTCTTGATCCGACGATTAAAGAATTCACAATTACTAAGGCAATGGTAGAGGCTTTAGCTGATGATGGTTATGAGGATGATAAACAAGCCGATTTGATTAGCCTATCCAATGTTAAAAAGAAAAATCAGGCATTAGGTTTTAGTGCATAGGATAAAAAAGAGACTTTTAAAAGTCTCTTTTTTTTATGGATTTTTCTGTATTTTTAAAGTACAATTTCTTTGGAGACAATTATCATGATAACTTTATTATATATTTACATTTCTGTTTTTACGCTTTATTTTTTAGTGCTCACAATGGCTTCTATGAAGTCTGAACGTAAGGTAAGAGATAAATTTTTACCGAATTGTGCAAATCTTTGCGTTGTTGTTTATGCAAGCGGAGCATGTGATACTTTGGAAAATCTTCTTAAACAGTTAAAAAACCAGAGCTTTGCAAGACAGCATTATACAATTTATGCAATATTGGATAAATGTGAGGCTGTACCGGAAGTTACTTTACAGAGTGATTTAAATGTAAATGTTATTAATATCGATAATTTAGAACCGATTGGTAAAAGTCAGGCTTATTCAATAATTGCAGCAAAATTGCATGAAGCTGCAAACTTAGATGCATTTGTATTTTTAGATGCAAAAAACTATGTGGATCAGGATTTTCTTACTAATGTTAATTACTATTTAACTAAGTATGATGTTATTAATCCTATGGTTAATTACCTTCCGGAAAAAGATACTTTAACTTTCTGGCAAAATGTAAAATCCGCATATTCGAGATATTGTAATAAATTTATTCTCAAAACAAGAACTCGTATGGGGTTAACAAATATTATTAATACGGATTCTTTTGTTATTAAAAGAAATATTTTGTATAAAATGGAATCGTTTGATTTCAGAAATATTATTTCCGAGCTTCAGTATACTTTAAAACTTGCAAAAGATAATATTAAAGTTGCTTTTGTTGATGATTTACGTGTTTATACGTGTATTGATAAATTTGATTTAAGAATACCTTCTTTGTCACAAAGACTTGGTATATTTTGGGCGCAGGCTTTACTTCCACAAAATTGGACAGTGAAAGAACTGATTTTTTCAATGGCTGCTCCAAACTGGTTTGTATGCTTTTTGGCTTATTTTATTGTTTTAAAGCATGCGTATGTATTTCCGTTTTATATAGATTATTCTGCGGTATTGATTACGGCTGTTGTCTTTATGATTGCTTGTTGTATAAGTTTTTTGAATGCTAAGTTGTACCCTAAAGAGTATTTGTATTTATTCCTTTATCCGATTTGTTCAATCGCTCATATAATTTATAATTTCCCTCTTGTTAGAGGTATAAGAAATATTCTTAAAAAGACTGCGCATAAGCCTGTTGTTGAAACTATGACTACAAATGTTATTGTTTCTGATGGTAAAAACGATCACCAGTGCCAGTTGGAACTTATTTCAATTGACGGTATGGCGAAAGTGACTTTTATCAATAAAGGCAAAAAATATACTACAAAAAATCAGCACTTACGTATGACAGATGCGCTCAGAGAACTTTCTTCAACTCTAAATGGTCGTGGTTTGACGTTGAAAGCTTGTCAAAACTGTAAATTCTTTCAGCCAGTTGTAGACGGTACTACAAATATGGTGAAGGGAACTTGTAACTGTCAATTCCAGGGTAGGGTTCAAGGAGATATTATTCCTACTCTATTATGGAATACATGTCCTAAGTTTGAAGAACAGAACGTAGTTTCTTTGTTTTAAATGTGGCTAAATATATGTGTCGTCTAGCAGTTTTATTTTAAAAACTCGTCCGGCAGGTATTGAAACATGTCCGCCTTTTGAGAAAAATGCACAGAATGGTGAAGCTATTGTATTAGCTCCTAAACAAATTGTGCCATAAGCAAGTGGAAATGGAGAAAGGATGAATGTTGAACCTTCTCCGCCAAGGTTAATAGTTAAACTCATCATTCTGCTAAACAGTGTTCGTCCCCAGTTGCCTTTTTGCCACATAGTTTTTAGGTATTTTCTTTCACCTTTTATATTGTTTAGAAATATTTTTTTATCATTAGCGCGTGTTACATAAGCGTTTACAGGTATTGTTTGACCTTTGTATATCATAGAATGAACTCTTATTACAACCAGCCCACCGTTGCAGGTAATTTGAGGTTGATGAGATTCTATTATTTCACCGTTAAAAACTGTTGATGCAGGTATTGTAAAATTTTTGCCGTAAATTGTCTGTGTTGTTTTAAATTTTACGGTTGTTCCAGCATGCTGCCAATCTGATATCGCCATCATGCTTGTTGTGTTAAAAGTAGTTCCTTTTTTTATTTTAATATTACCTGTTTTATATACCGGATAAATTTTTGGTGGAGTAATAGTCTCTTGCTTCTTCACATCTGGAGTTTTTGTTGTCTCCATATGTTTTGTAATTGCAGGTAATGTCGGAAGATTTTCTTCTTCTGTTCCGTAATTTTTACGTATTTCATCATCGACTGTTTCATCCAAATCAAAGGTTCTACCTGGGTTTTGGAATAATAAGAATATTAAAATTAGAACAATAAATCTCTTCATTTTTATCCACTTTCTATTTTCTTATACAATTGTAACAAATTTGTAAAGAACTAGCAAAAAAAATTTTCATTTGTTTTAAGATAAATGTGTAGACATTAATTTAGATTGGAAACTATGATGAAGATTCATACAACGCAAAATCTAACCTCCTTAGCAGGAACAAAATCAACCAACATGTTATCTCCTAATGAGATTAGATTAAAAAATTATCCCGAGACTAGAAATCAAATTTTAATGGGCGAATCGGATACTTATGCTAGTGGTGTATCGTTTAAGAAAGCCAAGCCAGACGACATTCTGCCTAAAATTGCAAAGAGGATAAAAGACACAACATCAAAGCGTGCATCTGATAAGAAGAATTATTTCGAGAGAGTATTATCAAGTGGGCGCTTTAATCGTAATTTGGGGTCAATCCTTGAAAATGAAGTTTTAAC